>DATMAF010000459.1:0-5701 GCA_035560315.1 Terriglobia bacterium
AGCCTGCGGCGGCTGAAGACCGACTGGATCGACCTCTACCAGATTCACCAGCCCGACCCCGCCACGCCCATCGAAGAAACCCTGCGCGCGCTGGAGGATCTCATCCAGCAAGGCAAGGTGCGTTTCATCGGCTGCTCCAACTTTCCGGCCTGGCAAGTGGCCGATGCGCAGTGGACCGCGAAGTACCATGGCCTGCACGGATTCGTCTGCTGCCAGGACGAATACAGCCTCCTGGCGCGGGATGTGGAAAAAGAACTGCTTCCGGCGATGAAGGCCTACGGGCTGGGCCTGCTGCCCTACTTCCCGCTGGCCTGCGGGCTGCTGACGGGCAAATACCGCCCGGACCAGATGCCGCCCGGCGCGCGCCTGAGCAGCCCGGGTCCCTTTGCGCGTTTTACGGCGCGCTTTTTGACGGAGGAAAATTGGCGGAGGGTGGAAGAGCTGGAACGCTTCTGCCGGGAACGCGGACACACTCTGCTGGAGCTGGCCTTCAGTTGGCTGGCGGCGCAGCCGCTGGTGGCGAGCATCATTGCGGGGGCCACGCGGCCGGAGCAGGTGGAGCAGAATGTGAAGGCGGTGGAGTGGAAGCTGAGCGCAGATGACTTAGCGGCAGTGGACCGCCTGACTGCGCGAAACGGACTGCCGGCAACCGGGGCGCAACCGTCTCAGGCGCCTTCCTTCCGGGCCTCCTGAAGGTACATCGTGGCGTCGCACTCGGCGACCAGAGGGCTGCCATCCCTCGCCAAGCGAATCTCCGCGCGGGCCTCGATCAGTTGCCGCCGCTGCTCCTTCGTCCAGGCCCGGATGATTATCTTTTCTCCGGCGCGGATGGGCTGGCGAAAGCGGGTCTCGGCTTTGGCGGTTACGCCGTACAGGCCCTGCATATACAGCGCATAGGCCAGGGCTTCGTCCATGAGCGTGAAGGCCACCCCGCCGTGCAGCAGACCCGGCCAGCCACAATGCTCCTTGCGTGCGATGTACTCGGCCCGCGTCCCCGTGTCGCCGTCCGGAAAAAATTCGATCTGGAACCCGGCGGCATTCTGCTTTCCGCAGACATAGCAGTTCTTGGTTTCAAGGTTCAGACGCAGAGACTCATCTTTCGGAAGCATCCCCATCTCTCCGGAGCGACTCGCCATGCTGCGATTGATTCGTTTCCCCAGCCGGCGTAGTATTGCAATTTCAATTCCAGTGTATCGCAAGCCGCGACCTCTCCGGGGATACCTTTACATCGGCGCCGCATCGTTTCTTTGGGGCGTCGCCGCCACCATGGGCCGGGCCGCCTTCACCGGAAGGCTGCTGCCGGGCGGGGAGGCCATCGCGGCGATCGATCCGCTCATTCTCTCGCAGACCCGGACCGGCTTCACGTTTCTGGTGTTGTTCGCAGCTCTTGTCTGGCGGCGGGGGTGGGCCAGTCTGGGCGTGCCGCGGCGGGACCTGGCATGGCTCGCGGTGCTGGGAGTAGCGGGTCTGGCGGCCTCGAACTTCACTTACTATGTAGCCATCCAGCGCACCAATGTGGCAACGGCGATCATCCTGCAATACACCGCGCCAATCTGGGTGCTGCTCTACCTGGCGCTGCGCGGAACGCAGAAGCCCAAGCCACAACAGGTGGCGGCCGTCGGCCTGGCTCTTCCCGGAATCGCGCTCCTCATCGACCTGTTCGGGGCGGGCCAGTTCCGCATGGACCGACTCGGCATCGCCGCCGCAATGCTTTCAGCCTTTGCCTTTGCGTTTTACAACGTCAGCGCGCATGGCGTGCTGGCGCGCTATGACCGCTGGCGGGTGCTGCTGTACGTGACCGGCAGCGCGGCGCTGTTCTGGACGCTGGTGAACCCGCCCTGGAACGTCCTGGCCGGGAACTACTCCCCCAGGCAGTGGACCTTCATGGCCGTCTTCGCGGTGGTTTCCGCCCTGGGGCCGTTTGCGTTCTATGCCGCCGGCTTGCAGCATCTGGACCCTGCCCGCGCCATGATCGCGGCCTGCATGGAGCCGGTTTTTGCGATCCTGCTGGCATCGATCGCGCTGGGAGAAGTGATCGGGCCGATGCAGCTTGCCGGGGGCTTGCTGGTGCTGGGAGCAATCGTGGTCGTGGAGTGGCCGGGCCGCCGAAAACCCTCCGGGGAAGTGGCGATGGAGCCGCTGGAGTGAGACTCAGTAGCGGGCGCGGATCCACTGGGCGACGTAGTCGAAGAAATTCTTCACCGCGTTGGAGTACTGCCCCGGCGTCTTCTCGCAGGCGGTGCAGGGCGTGCCGCCGTGCGTCGCTCCTTCGATGGTGATGAAGTCCTTGTCCTTGCTGGCGGCCATCTCGTAGTGAATCTCGCTGTCGCGGATGAAGTAATGCGCTCCCATGGCCACGATCAGCAGCGGCACGGAGATGTTCTGGAGCGCGCAAGGGGTGGAGTTGTTGCTGGAGCACCAGTCGATGCCGTCCATGGAGTCCGTGGCGCGGATGGCGTTGGCGCTCAGAAACGACCGCACGGTCAGCAGCCGGGTGCCATTGGAAAAGCTGGCATTGTCTTCGCGGATGCCGGGAGAAGGCAGGCGCACGCTTTCGACGATTTGCGTTACGACGGCCCCGTCGTTTCGCAGCAGCTTCTGCGGCTTCACGGTGCGGTGGTGGATGGAGGTGTCGAGCTGCATCAGCCGGGCGCCGTCGCCGCGCACCACCAGGAAGATGTCGTCGTCGGGGTAGGGGACCTGGCTTGCTTGGATGCGGCGCAACCGCTCCAGCGCCTGGTCGATCAGCCGGTTCATGCGATCGGCTTGCGCTTTGAAGTAGCGTCGCTGGAACTCGTCAGAGTAGCTGGAGTTGCCGCCCGGCTGATAGCCGTTGGCGGGATGAAAGGGGTCCAGCGACGGATCAATCTGCTGCGGGTCGCCCTCCTTCCTCACGGCGGGATTGAGGCTGCGCAGGGCGTTGACGGAAATGCCGGGATGGGCGTCCATCAGGATCAGGCCGTCAGCGCGCGGCAGCCCCGCCAGGTCATTGGGACATTCCACCAGCTTGTTTGCGCCCTGGCAGTAGGCCGGCCCTTTTTCCGCCACCGCCTGATAGAAACTCGTGGCCGGCCCTCCGCCGCTGTGCCCGAACAACAGCACCTTGGTGATGCCCGGCTGCTGGCGCAGGAACTCCACGCCGCTCTTGAGGTCGAGGGCGTTCCTCTCGAAATCGACCGCCGACTCGTTGTTGTCCGAGCGGGGATTCATGGCCAGCACCAGAAAACCGCGTTTGGAAAGCTCCCGCGTTGCCAGATGCGAGAGGAAATTGGAGGTGCGGTGCGTCAGCAGCACCGCCACGCGCGGCGCGGGACCGGAGTCCGGCTTATACAAAGCGCCTTTGACGGAGCCGGGGTTGAACTGGATATAGAGCGGGTTGCTCTGTGAGAACCCGTTGGAGACGGCGGCCAGCAGGGTCGCTGCGAATAGAGCGGTGCGTTTCATGGAGTTACTCCGGGCTGGAATGGGCCACCTGGGCAAGGAGGAGCGCGCGCAGGCCCCAAAGGCCAAGCTCTATTCCTGCTTTTTTAAGAGCGGAATGGAGTCAGCATCCGGCGGTTTCGGAATGGTCTCAAGGAATGCGTAGATGTCCGCGAGTTGCTGATCCGAGACGACCTTGGCCGAGTACGGCGGCATCTGTCCGCCGGGCTTGCGCACGTACCGCGAGAAAGCCGGAAAGGGAATCGGCTCGGGAGCGATCTTGGCTCCCGCACCTCCTTGCCCGGAATAGCCGTGGCACTGCCAGCAGCCGATGGTGTTGTAGAGCTTCTTGCCGTTGTCGGCGTCGCCCTTGGGGGAGGGCGCTGCGCTGCCTCCCGGCTGGTTTTGCGCCGCGGCGCCGGCGAAGGAAACCATCATGGCCAGCAATCCGGTTCCCACGACCTTGCTCCGTACGCTCCTCACCATTCCTCCTCCTTCCGCCGGCGCTGCTCTGGCGAATGCGAGTGAATTTCTAGCGCGGCTGCATGACGGTGTCCAGCAGCGCCGGTTCCCCGGCCTCCACGCGGGCGATGGCGCGCTTCAGCGCCGGGCCGACCTCCTTGGGGTCGGTGATGGGCCCCTCGGCGTACCAACCCAGGCCCTGGGCTACCTTGGCAAAGTCGATATCGGGGTCGGTGATGACGTTGCCGATGTGGGCGGTGGTCAGGTCGCGGTTGTGGCGGCAGGCCATGCGCTGCAAGTGCATCACCTCCTGGTGATAAGCGCGGTTGTTGTTCATCACCATGAGCAGCGGGATGCGGTGGTGCGCCGCGGTCCACAGCACCCCGGGGGCGTACATCAGGTCTCCGTCGTTCTGGATGCAGATCGACAGCCGGCCATACTTGCGGTTGGCGAGCGCCGCGCCCACGGAGGCGGGAGCGCCATAGCCGACGCCGGAGCCGCCCGAGCCCCCGATGCGCTGGTAGTGCTTGGTGAAATTCCAGTGGGGATTCCCGCCGCGGCCCGCCGTCAGCAGCGACCAGTCCTTGTTCTTGATCTGTTCCCAAAGCTCGTAGGAGATGCGCGTTGGGCTGATGGGGCTTAAATCCCACTCGAGCGCGGCTTCTTTGCGGGCTTGCTCCATGGCTTCCCGTTTTCTCTCTGCCAGCTTCCTGCCGCGATCGGCGAAGAACCTCTTGCGGTCCGAGGTGGTAAGCCGCCGGACGGCTTCGATCAGCGAAGGCAAGGTCGCTTCGGCGTCGGCGGCGATGGCCAGGTCGACCTCCTGGAACCGCTGAAAGTCCTGATAATTGCTCTTGGTGTACAGGTCCGTGGAAGCGATGGTGATGATCTTGGCGCCCGCCTTCAGGTTGGATCGCACGGTCCGCTCCAACTGGTCGGTCATGGAGTTCAGGGCGCCCCACAGATCGGAGGGTTCCAGAGCCAGGATGACGTCCGCATTGCGCACATTGCCTCCCTGGAGCGGATGCAGGGAGGGCATGGCATCGCCGCTGGCGTTGCACTGGAGTGCCTCGGCTAACTCCCGGACCAGTTCAATGCTGTTCTGCGTGCGGCCCAGGCGGCCGGACAGGATCACGGGGTTTTCGGCGCCCACCAACATGCGCGCGGCCTCTTCGACCGCCCCCGGATCGCCGGCCGGGGGACGCGGGATGGTGAGCCGCGGGATGCGGGGCCGGGCTGCGGGATTCATGGGGCGCTCCTGGAGATCGCTGTCGGCCACCAGGATGACCGGCTCCCGGGGCGGCGTCATGGCGATCTTGTAAGCCCGCACGGCGGATTCGGCGAAGTGGCCGAGCGAGATGGGCATGTCGTCCCACTTGATGTAATCGCGCACCATGGCGGCGGCATCCTGCACGCTGTGCACCCACTCGGCCCCGGGGCGGCGCTGGGTGGCATCAAAGGTGTTGCCGAGGACGATGTAAACCGGCACGCGGTCGCAGTAGGCGTTGTAGACAGCCATGGCGGCATGCTGGAGCCCCACCGTGCCGTGCGCCATCACCATCATGGGCTTGCCTTCAATCTTGTAGTAGCCGTGCGCCATGGCCACGGAGGACTCTTCGTGCATGCAGGTGAGCCACTCCGGGTTGCGGTTCTTGCCGTAATTGATGAAGGATTCCTGCAACGACCGGAAGCTGGAGCCGGGGTTCGCCGCGATGTATTCGATGTCCAGCGTCTTGAACACATCGACCATGAAGTCCGAGCCGGGGTGTTCCGTGATCAGTGGGTCGTGGGCTTCGGCGGCATCGGCCTCAGCGGCGGG
>DATMAF010000460.1:0-2463 GCA_035560315.1 Terriglobia bacterium
GATTTCAATCAAGCAATGATGGAACTCGGGGCCACGATTTGCCTGCCATCCCAGCCGCAATGCGGCCGGTGCCCGGTTCGCAAACAGTGCATCGCCAGGGCGCAGGAGGCGGTGGACCGCTTCCCGCCGCCGCGCCAAAAAGCGAAGCCGGTTCTGAAGCGCTACGCGGCCGCGCTGGTGCAGGATGCCGCCGGACGGATTCTGTTGGTGCAACGGCCGGCAGGCACCTCGTGGATGGGCGGCTTCTGGGAACTGCCAATGTGGGAAACCTCCGGCGAAGTCCGGCCCCAGGGCTTGGCGGTGCAGCAACGCATGGGACTGCTGCGGCACAGCATCACCGGCTACCGGCTCGAAGTGGAAGTGTTCCGGGCGGCGGAAGCGCGCCCCGCGCCGGGCGCGCGACGGCGGTGGCTGGCCGCCAGCGAGTTGCATCGCTTCCCCGTCACCACCATCACCCGCAAAGCCCTGGCGTTGGCCCGCCGCCACAAGCGCGGAAACGCGGATTCCCGGCTTGACCCGGCTTCCTGAAATTCCCTATGCTGCTCGATGGCAGCCCGCGAACCGCGTCGGGCGGCAGCGGGGAGACAACGGGTGAAGGCAATGAGACCTTCGTTGCTCATTGGGGCGGTCTTGGCTCTGGGCGCCATCGCGCTGGCGGGATGGATGTTCCTCCGCGAGGACGGCGCGGCAGCCGATCCCGGCGACGCGCTCGGCTCGCCGGACCCCGCCAGCCGCGTCGAGCAAGGCCGGATCGCGTATTTCAAGCATTGCGTCGCCTGCCATTCTCCCGACACCGATGAATACATCGCCGCCCGGCCGCTGAAAGGATACTTCAAAGGTCCGCCCACGCCGCTTTCCGATGGCACGCTCTTTCCGCGAACCGATGAGGCCATTCGCGAGCTGGTGGCCAAGGGGACCAAGAATATGCCCCCGCTGCTGCAGGGAATCACGCCGCAGGAGATGGAAGATATTCTGACCTACATGCACACGCTGTAGCGGACGGCGAGCCTACCGGGCGCCGATCGGCAACGCCACCGGCATGCCGGACACCCCCCCGGCCGTCAAGACCACTTGCGCCATCCCCGGACTCAGCTCCGGAACCTGAATGTTGACCTGATAGACGCCGGCCAATCCCGGGGCCAAGCCGGCGAAAGAAACCGGGGCAGGGGCTCCGTTGATCGTCACCGTAACCGGCAGGACGGTCGTGGAGAGCGGCTGCAACCGCCCGGGCTGTCCGCTGGCAACGGGCGGGGAAATCGCTCCCAGGCCCGTGGCGTACATTTGCAGATGCTCGCCGGGGATGGCGGGATTTTCCGGGGTGACCGGACGTTGCGTGTCGTTGTGAAGAAACGCTCCCACTCCCGATCCGCTGGCATCCCGGGTGAAAATTCCAGGGAACGATGGCTGGACGGCGATGAAGATCGGCGTTGAGGCGGAAAGTGTGTTCCACACCCGCAACGTGGTCAGCCCGGAAGCCAGTGGAAATGGCACCTGCGCGTTGATCTGCCCCGGCGAGACGTACAGCAACGGAGCGAAGATCCCTCCGATTTCCACCGAACTGCCGCCCAGCGTGGACGGCAGCGGGAAAGCGGAAGCGGCCGCCGTGGTGGCGGACAAGCCGGTTCCAAACACCGAGATCAACGCCCCGGGCGAAACAGTGGGTACGCCGGGCTGGAAGGGCGGGCTGAGCGCGAAGCTGGCGGCATTGAGTACCCCCAGCGCCGGCACCGCCGGAGGATGCAGCGAAGTCAGCGAGAAGTCGGCAAACGCGGCGGTGCCGGCCGCAGCGGCGCGAATCACCACGGCGCCCGGGACAGCGCCGAGCCGCACCCTCACCGCGGCGGCGCCGCGCGCGTCGGTTCGGGCGGATTCCGGCTCCAGCGCCGCGTCGCCTTGCA
Source organism: Terriglobia bacterium (assembly GCA_035560315.1). Taxonomy (GTDB): domain Bacteria; phylum Acidobacteriota; class Terriglobia; order 2-12-FULL-54-10; family 2-12-FULL-54-10; genus DATMAF01. Next base: position 1,899 of record DATMAF010000460.1, read on the forward strand.
GCACGGTAAAGAGCACATTCTGCCCGGCATAGGGAATCTGATTCGAATCCGCGAGCAAGACCGTAAGCGGTTCCGGAAGCAAGCTCCCCGGAGAGGCCACCTGATGATTGCCGCTCAGAATCGCCATATTCAGAACCGCCGTTTGCGGACCGGCGACTTGCACGACCATGTCCGCGGTTTCAAAACCGGGGGCCGACGCCGTGATCACGGCCCTGCCCTCGGCCAGGCTGCCGCCGGAATCGAGCGCCGCAATGGGGAACGCCGCGCTGACGCTCCCGGCCGGTATCAGCACTTCGCCGGGAACCGCGACGGCGGCGGGATTGGAGTTGCTCAACTGCACCGTCAGATCCGCGCCATAGGCCCTTTCCAATTCAATGCGGCCAGTTCCCTCCGAGTTCGTAAACAGGCCCACTGACTCGGGGGCAAACTGCAAGGCCCGCAGCAGGGAGGTTCCGGCCACGGAGCGGAACGACGTGGCCTGGTTATAGAACTGCTCCCATTCCCGGCGAATCCGGTCCAGGTGCGCCACCTCGGCGGCGCTGGCTTGCGCTCCGCGTGGAGTGAC
>DATMAF010000461.1:0-5826 GCA_035560315.1 Terriglobia bacterium
CGAAGGGGACCGGGTGCGGATTCACTTCCAGAACGGGAGCACGCACGACCACAGCATGCATTTCCACGGCATCCACCCCGCCAACATGGACGGGGTCTTCGACGCCGGCTCCGGCCTGATCGGGCCGGGCGGCCAGTTCACCTACGAATTTGACGCCGAGCCCTTCGGGGTGCATCTGTACCATTGCCACACCGCTCCCCTGGCGCAGCATATTGCCAAGGGCCTCTACGGAGCCTTTATCGTCGACCCCAAGCAGGGCCGGCCGAAAGCCGATCGCGAATTTGTGATGGTGATGAGCGGCTTTGATGTGGACTTCGACGGCGCCAACGATTTCTACGTGGTCAACGGGATCCCCTTCCACTATGACCTGGGCAAGCATCCCATCCGCATCCGGGTGGGCGAACTGGTGCGCATCTACCTGGTGAATATCCTGGAGTTCGATCTCAGCAACTCGTTTCACTTGCACGCCAACTTCTTCCACTACTATCCCACCGGCACGAGCCTGCAACCGGCCGAGTTCACCGATACCATCGCGCTGATGCAGGGCCAGCGGGGCATCCTGGAATTTCGCTACAAATTTCCCGGGCGATACATGTTCCACGCCCACAAAACGGAGTTCGCGGAACTGGGCTGGACCGGCGTCTTCGAGGTGGAGGCCTGAGCCGTGCCTGCTGCCCCTGAGCCCGCCCTCTCCACGCGCACCGCCCGCGCGCTGCTGCTTTTCAGCGCGCCCCTTCTGCTGCTGGCCGGCGTGATTGCGGTGTTCGTCTGGACGCAGGGCGCGGGGCTCAACATCCGGCCGGCGGCGCCCATCGAAACCGTGCAGTTTGAGAGAACCATCCTGCGGCCAGGCCAGATTGAGCTGCATCTGCGCAACACCAGCCCGGAAGCAATCACCCTCGCCCAGATCAACATCAACGACGCCATCTGGCCCTACGACGTATCGCCCAGCCGCACGATTCCGCGCCTGGGCAGCGCCACCATCACGCTCAACTATCACTGGGTGGAAGGCGAGGCCTATGAAATTGTCATCTTCTCCAGCAACTCGATTCCCTTTGCCACCTCCATTCCCGTGGCCGCGGAAACACCGACGGTCTCGGCGGCAACGTTATGGAGCTTTACGCTGATCGGCATTTACGTGGGGATCATCCCGGTCGCGCTGGGCATGTTCTGGCTCCCGGCTCTGAAGAATCTGGGGCGGCGGGCGATGCTCTTTCTGATGTCCGCCACCGTCGGATTGTTGCTCTACCTCGGCATCGACGCCACCGCCGAAGCCCTGGAATCCGGAGCGGCTCTGGGGGGGGCTTTTCAGGGAATTGGCATCGTGGCCATCGGGATTGCGGGAACGGTTCTGTTGCTCGACGCCATCGGCCGCCGCCCGGTGCAGGGGGCGCTGACGGATGCCGGACGCCGCCTGTCGCTGGCAACCATGGTCGCGGTGGGCATCGGCCTGCACAACCTGGGCGAAGGCTTGGCGATCGGGGCGGCCTACGCGGTGGGAGCCGCGGCTCTGGGCACGTTCCTGGTGATTGGATTCATCTTGCAGAACATCACCGAGGGGCTCGGCATCATCGTCCCGATTTCCCGCGACCGGCCCAAACTCCGCACCCTGGCGCTGCTGGGAGTCATCGGCGGCGCTCCGGCGATTGCCGGCACATGGATTGGAGGGTTGACCTATTCCCAGCCCTTTTCGGTTCTTTTCCTGGCGATCGGCGCCGGCGCGGTCTTTCAAGTAGCCTATCAAATCGGCCGGCAACTCATCTGGAAGGATGCCGCCGCGAACGAGATGGCCTTTACCACCTTCGGAGGCGTGCTAGCCGGCATGGCGATCTTGTATCTCACCGGCTTGGCCATTAAGTAGCTAGCGGCTCTCGCCGCCTTGCCCGCCGGAACCGCGGGCCGGCTGGGCTAAAAGAACTCTTTGCGCAGGCGCGGGTCCAGCCGGTCGCGCAGGGCATCCCCAAGAAAATTGAACGCCAGAATCGCGACCATCACGGCCAGCGCCGGGAAGACGGTCAAGTGGGGAGCATCGAACAGGTGGGCGCGGCTATCGTTGAGCATGCCGCCCCAGGTGGGCGTCGGAGGGGGAACGCCTAACCCCAGAAAACTCAAGGTGGCCTCCGCCAGAATCGCGCCCCCCAAGCCAATGGCCGCCTGCACGATCAGCGGGGGGATGACATTGGGCCAGATGTGCAGCCACACCAGCCGCGCGTTCTTGACCCCGAGCGCGCGCGCTGCCTGCACGTAATCTTTTTCCCGTGCCTTGAGAATCTCGCCGCGCACCAGCCGCGCATAGCCGATCCATCCGCCCAGCGACAGCGCCAGGATCAGCTTGCCGATGCCCGGCCCCAGAAAGGCCACCATCGCCAGGGCCAGCAAAATCCCGGGGAAAGCCAACAGCGAATTGATCACGATGAGATTGAGGAAGCGGTCCAGCCAGCCGCCGTAGAAGCCCGCCAGCGAGCCAATCAACAGGCCCACGGCCAGCGACACGCTCACCACGCTCAGGCCCACCATCACGGAGATGCGCGCCCCGTAGATAATGCGCGACAGCTCGTCCCGGCCGAGTTCGTCGGTGCCAAGCCAGTGCGCAGCGCTGGGAGCTTGCAGGCGGCCGGCCAGTTCCTGGGCCAGCGGATTCCGGGGAGCCAGCCAGGGCGCCGCCACGGCGCACAGCAGCATGGCGCCAATCACGAACAAGCTGAACCACGTCGATGGATTGCGTTTCATAGCGCCCCGGCGGTGCGCCCTCTTACACTTCACGAATCCGCGGGTCAACCACTGTATAAAGCAAATCCGTCAGCAGGTTGACAAAGAGATAGCTCACCGCGATGGCCAGAAAGCAGCCTTGCACCAGGGGGTAATCCCGCGCGTTGATGGCCTGCAAGGTCAGCCGGCCAAGGCCGGGCCAGGAAAAAATGGTCTCGGTAACCATAGCCCCGGCCAGCAGCGAACCAAATTGCAATCCCACCACGGTAACAACGGAGATCAGGCCGTTGCGCAGCGTGTGGCGGTAGAGCACGGCTCGCTCGGCAAGGCCCTTGGCGCGCGCCGTGCGGACGTAATCCTGCGACAGCTCCTCGAGCATCGCCGTCCGCACCATGCGCGTCAGAATGGCTGCCAGCGCCGCGCCCAGCGTCGCGGAAGGCAGCACCAGATGCGCCAGCCCGCCGTAGCCCGAGACCGGAAGCCAGTCGAGCGTGATGGCAAAGATCAGAATCGCCACCGGCCCCAGAGCAAAGTTGGGAAAGGACAGGCCCAGCAGACTGACAAACCCGAGCACGCGGTCGGGCCAGCGCCCGCGGTGCACCGCCGCCTGAACGCCCGCCGGAATCGCCAGCAGCAAGGCGATGGCCAGGGCCGCCAGCGTCAGCTCGATGGTGGCCCGGTAGCGCGAAAGGATCAGCGTGGCGACCGGAGCGTTAAACCGGAAGGAGGTCCCCCAGTCGCCGCGGGCCACATTTTTCAGGTACGCCAGGTACTGCTCGCCGAGCGGACGGTCCAGTCCCAGCGCGCGGCGCAGCTCTTCGATGTCGCCGGGTTGCGCCCGCTCGCCCAGCATCTGCTCGACCGGGTCGCCCGGCACCAAATGAATCAAGAAGAAGACCGCCGTGCTGACGACAAACAGCACGGGCAAGGCGTAGAGCACGCGCTGCGCGAGAATCCGGCCCAGGGAAAAGGTCATAGCCAGAGAACCGACCGTGAGTATAGCAAAGCTGGCCGCGGGGCGCCCTGCAAGCGGCCCACGCCGCATGGTATACTGGGGGGCGATTGCCGGTCAGGGGCCGCCTATGTCTGACCCCACAGTGGATCGCACCAGCCCGGACCCCCTCCAGCCCAAAACCGAATGGCGGATGCGCCCGGCCTTCATCGCCGCTTGCAGCGTCCTGGTGCTTCTGCTGGCGGTGAGCGTGTTCGGTCTGACGTCGCTGCGCCTGCCCTTCATCCGTCCTGCGGATTCATCGGAAATCATCGTGCTGTTCGCCCTCTCGGCGATCATTTTTCTGGGACTGGTCATTTTTGGCTTTATCCTCTTCCGCAGCCTCTTCAAGCTCTATCTGGAACGGCGCGCCAACCGGCTCGGCTCCAAGTTCAAAACCAAGATGGTGTTTGGAGCCATTGGGCTGTCGGTGCTTCCGGTGTTTTTCTTATTCCTGTTTTCCTACAGCCTCATCAACCGCACGCTGGACAAATGGTTCAGCCGGCCTTTTGAAACCGTCAGCCTGGATGCGCGCTATGTGGTTGCGGCGCTGGACCAGATGGCGCGCCAGAGCGTCGCCGCCGAAGCAGACCGCCTGGCCGCGGCGCTGTCCCGGCCGGAGGGCGCGCCGGAGCGATTCCCCGAACGCTTGCAGGAAACCTTCCCGGACCTTGCGCGCTATGGTCTTTCCTATGCGGCCCTCACCGATTCTGCGGGGAAGATGGTGGCAGAAATAGCCACGGATTCCTCACTGGCGGGGCTGCCTCTTCAAGCCGCCGGGGCGCCGGAGGCCGCCGGGGGCGCTACCTCGCTGGTAAACCGCGACGGCAGAGTTTACGTGGTGGGCAAGGCCCCCGTGCCGATGGGCGTGGGGGGAACCGGCTACGCCTGGGCGGCGATGCAGTTGCCGGCCGACATCACCGCCAGCATGAATCGCCTCAACGAGGAAAGCGCCTTATATGGGGCGTTGAGCCGCGAGCGCCGGCTGGTCCGGCAGACCTATCTTTCCATCCTGCTGTTGCTCACGGTTCTGATTCTATTCATTGCCACCTGGTTCGCGCTGTTTCTTTCCCGGCAAGTTACGGTGCCCATCCAGGCCCTGGCGGAGGCGACCCGAGAAGTTTCCGGGGGCAATCTGGAGTACCGGGTGACGACCAAGGCCGCCGACGAATTGGGGGAACTGGTGCGGTCCTTTAACGAGATGACCCGGCAGCTGGCGGCCGGGCGCGCCGCGCTGCTGCGCTCCCGCAGCAACCTGGAGCAGGCCCACTTCCAACTCGATCAGAAACACCGCTTCACCGAGGCCATCCTGGAGAGCATTCCCACCGGGGTCATCACCGTCACCGGCCAGGGGAAAATCCTGGCCGACAACCCGGCGGCGCGCCGCCTGTTCGGCCGCGAAACCACGGTGGCCGCGCACGTATCCGAGCTGTTCTCGAAAGACGACGCGCGGGAATTGCACCTCCTCATGAAACGCGCCGCCCGGCTGGGGCAAGCCACGCGGCCGCTGGATCCGGTGGTCAACGGCCGCACGCTCCACTTGGCCATCACCGTATCGGCTTTGCCCGGCGCCCCGCCGCCGGAGGCGGGACCGGATCCCGGCGGGTGGTTCGTCGTCGTGCTCGAGGACCTGAGCGATCTGTTGCAGGCGCAGAAGGCCGCCGCCTGGGGCGAGGTGGCGCAGCGCGTCGCTCACGAGATCAAGAATCCGCTGACGCCGATTGCGCTCTCGGCGCAGCGCATCCGTTTGTGGCTGGATCGCCAGCGCCCGGCGCCGGAGGAAGCTGGCGAATTCAACCGCGTGCTGCAGGAATCCTGCGCCCTGATCCAGCATGAGGTGGAAACCCTGCAACGGCTGGTGGACGAGTTCTCGCAGTTCGCCCGCTTCCCGCAAGCGCGGCCGGCTCCGGCCAATTTGAATCAGATTGTCGAAAAGGCGCTGGGGCTGTTCAACGGGCGGCTGGAGGGCATCCAGGTGATCCTGCGCCTGGAGCCGGATTTGCCCCCCATCCTGGCCGACGCCGATCAAATGCGCCGCGTGGTGGTGAACCTGGTCAACAACGCCGCCGACGCCATGGAGAACTCCCTGGTGAAAGAAATCGTGATCACCACCCGCTGCGATCCCC
>DATMAF010000462.1:0-3113 GCA_035560315.1 Terriglobia bacterium
AGTTCCGCGCCGCAGCCAAGCGGGCCGGTTCAGGGCAACGGCTGGTAGGCGACGTACGCGAAGCGCCTGGAATCGGGCGACCAGGAGTTCACGTTGATGGTGCCCTGCCCGCCGAAGAATTGGGTCAGGACGTCGATCCGCGAGGGCTTGGGGATGCGGCCCGGGGCCGGCATCAGGCGCAGAACGACGCCGTCCATGCGGTCGCCGTGGCCGGAGGTGCCGGGCGGAAAGGAAAAGAAGATGATCCATTTTCCATTGGGCGAGACGTGCGGGAACCAGTCTTCGAATTCGTCGCTGGTGATGCGCTGGGCGGCGGCGTCCCCGGGCCCTGCGCCGCCCGCAGGCATGCGCCAGATGTCCCACCCGCCGGACCGGTTGGAGTTGAAGTAGATCCATTGACCGTCGGGCGTGTAATCGGGACCGTCGTCGTAGGCGCCCTTCGAGGTAAGGCGCTGCTCGGCGCCGCCGGAGACGGGCACGCGATATATTTCGTACTTCCCGTTCCGCTGCCCGACGAAGGCGAGCCACTTGCCGTCCGGGGACCAGCCGTGAAAGTAGCTCGGCGCGTCCGGGGTCATGAGCCGGACGGCGCTGCCGTTCGCTTGTGCGATATACACTTGCGACTGGCGCGAGGAGGGGCTGGATGCCGAGAAGGCCAGCAAACGGCCGTCGGGGGAGAGGTCGTGGTCATTGTTGCAGCGGAGACCGGGAACGCTGAGCTGGATCTGCTCGAGCTTGCGCTCCGCAGAACCGTTGATCCGCAGGGTATACAGATTGCCCCCGGTGTTAACCAGCAGGAACTTGCCGTCGCGGGACCAGTTGGGAGCCTCAATGACCTCGTCCGCCTGGTAGAGGACCTGAGAGGAGCGGGAAGCCAGATCGAAAAGGGCGATCTTGCTGCGGTAGAGCTGCCGCGTGGGCTGCGGGCGCGCCGCCGGAGCGGCCTGCGCGACTTCCTGTGTACCGGGAGAAAAACATGCGCCGTTGGTGAGGGATGCGGCGAGCAGAACGAGAAGCAGCACGCGGAGAGGATAGCATAGAGACAGACCGCCCGCCCGGCTCTTCACGCGGCAGATCGACGCGCGAACGATTAGCCCGAAGTTCCTCCGGCTATTGAGGAGAATGCGCTGATAATTAAGGACTTCTGGATCGTTGCAAGCCGCACTACTGACTACAGTCGACGGTCAGAGGGAAATCTGTAACAGTTCTAAAGCGCGGCGCTGGGCCTGGGTGGGACGAGTGATCATATCGAAGGCGGGAATCGATTTCAGTTTGGGCTCGATCCGATTCTTCACGATGGTCGCTAAGTCTCGCAGCCAGTCGGCGAAGCTCTGCACCGGCAGATGATCCGGGGTCCGTTTGCGAAGGGCTTTGGCTCGCGCCGCCGGGGAGCGCTGGGCGGCAGCCACCGGGGAGCCACGCGATGCCTCCCGCTGCTCATCGTCGAACAACACCGGGGCCAGGGCGCGACGCATGTGCCACTCCACGTAGTAGGCCAGCAGGCAGATCAACACATGAGCCCGCACGCGGTCCGGCAGGCGGTGGCGAATGGGCCGCACCTGCAAATCCACGCTCTTTAAGCTGCGGAAGGCCCGCTCCACCGTCGCCAGCCGTTTGTAGGTGCGCACGGTCTGCTCCGCACTCAGTCGCGGCTCTGACACGCTGGTGCGAATCACATAAATCCCGTCCAGCGCCGCATCCTGGGCGATGCGCTCCGGCCGGCGCTGATAGCGGAACCCTTCCGAGGTGATCTGCCAGGAGAAGTATTTGGCCACCTTCGAGCCGGCCAGCGCCCGGCCCACCAAGTAGTGAATCCGCTCCCGACTCTTCAGCGCGCGGCGGGGGCGCTGGGTGGCAGCCACGATCCGGTCCAACTTCTGCTCGGCCGCGGCCAGCAACTCCTGCCGCTTGCGCGCCCGCTCGGCGGCCAGCAGCGGGTTGCGGCACACGATCAGCCGTTCGCCCGGATAGTCCGGGTGCGCGATCTCGGCCAGATCCCGCTCATCGAACAGCGACATCTGCAATGCTCCGTCAGTGGCCAGCTTCTGGATCTGCGGCGCGCGCAGGGCGGTGATCCAGTCCAGCCCATCCACCGGTCGCAGGTCCTCCGCAATGCGCTTGTGCGTCAGCATCCCCCGGTCGCCCACCAGCACCAACTGCCGCAACTGGAATCGCTCGCGCAGCTTGGTGACCTGGACGGCCAGCGTGTGGGGATCGGCGGTGTCGCCTTCGAACACTTCCACCGCCACCGGACAACCCTCCTGGTTCGACAACACCCCGAAGAGGATCTGCGGATTGCTCGGGCGCTCGTCCCGCGAGTAGCCGTAGCGGGCCAGCGGACAGTGGCGCCCTTCGAAATAGGTGGAGGTCAGATCGTAGAGCACCAGCATGCCCTCGCCCAGATGCCGCCGGGCCAGCGCCGCCTCAATGGCCCCTTGGCGGGGCAGCAGCCAGTCCATGGCGGCGTACAGATCGTCTTCGTCGGTGTGGTCCAGTTCGAGCGACTCGCCCAAGCTGCTGCGGCAGGTGTCCGCGTTCAGGGCGCGGGCGGTGGCCAGCTTGGAGCCAGGCTGGAGGATCTGGGCGGCAATCAGGGCCAGCACCCGACGCCGCTGCGGTGAGTTGTGGCGGTCGAGCAAAGCGGGCAAGCCCAGGCGCTCGAGGGTGCCCAGCACGGCGGCCACGTGGCCGTGGGGCCGGGAGCGGGTGATGGAGAAGGCTTCCGAGAGCTGTGGGCCGAGCGAGCCGGCGCCCTTGAGGACTTGGCGGAGGGCTTCGATTTTCTCGGGGGGCCAGTGGCTGAGGTTGGCCAGGGTGCGGTTTTTGACGCGGCCCTGCTGGCGGTAGGACTCGCGGAGCAGGATCGCGGGCGGGGAATTGCGGTTGGGGACGACGGCGATGTACATGCATACACGATACTGCAGATCAATCGGTTTGTCAACAGAAATTATTGATTTACATGACTACAAAACCGCCCCCAAAACTCTCCACCCCCAACCGATCAAACCACTTCACGCTCGAATCAGGAGGAACTTCGGTTTGAGGTGAAACATCGGTTTGCGCGCCTCCTGCGCCATCGGAATCAGGCTTCGATAGTGCTTGAGTAGCGCCAG
>DATMAF010000463.1:0-5734 GCA_035560315.1 Terriglobia bacterium
CGGGAGAAACAGGAAGCGGGGTACTGGGACGCCGGTGCCCCGCGATCGCTCCCGCGGAGCGAACCCAGGGCAATCCGGGATGCTGCCGGCTCGCCGGGCAAAGGGAGAAACAGCGCATGCGCATGGATAAGCTGACCACCAAGGCCCAGGAGGCCTTGCAGGAAGCCCAACAAAAGGCTTTCCAGATGAATCACCAGGCCATCGAGCCGCTGCATTTGCTGTGGGCTCTGGCGGTGCAGCCGGAAGGCGTCGTCTCGCCGACGCTCCAAAAAATGAACCTTCCCCCCGATCGCGTGGCGCTGGAGGCCGAGCGCGCCTTGCAAGCTCTTCCGCAGGTCTCCGGCAACGCGGACCAGTATGCTTCTCCCGCCCTCAACCGGCTCCTGTTGATGGCGGCCGAAGAAGCCAAGACTTTTAAAGATGAATATATCTCCACGGAGCACCTGCTGCTGGCGCTGGCGAAACTGAAGGGCGACCGGGCCGCGGAGATCCTGGCCCGGCAGGGCGTCACTCATGAGGGAATCTTGAAGGCGCTGGCGGAGGTGCGCGGCACGCAGCGCGTCACCGATCCGAATCCCGAGGAAAAATACCAGGCCCTGGAGCGTTATGCCCGCGACCTGACCGACCTGGCCCGTCGCGGCAAGCTCGATCCCGTGATTGGCCGTGATGAGGAAATTCGCCGCGTCATCCAGGTGTTGGCGCGCCGCACCAAGAACAATCCGGTCCTGATCGGCGAGCCGGGCGTGGGCAAGACCGCCATTGTCGAGGGTTTGGCCCTGCGCATCGTGGCCGGCGACGTTCCCGAGGTGCTCAAGAACAAGCGGGTGGTGGCGCTGGACTTGGGGGCGCTGGTAGCCGGCGCGAAGTACCGCGGCGAGTTTGAAGACCGTCTGAAGGCCGTCCTCAAGGAGATCGATGAGGCCGCCGGACAGGTGATTCTTTTCATTGACGAGTTGCACACGCTGGTGGGGGCGGGGGCGGCCGAGGGCGCCATCGACGCCGGCAACATGCTCAAGCCGGCGCTCGCCCGCGGCGAACTGCACTGCATCGGCGCCACGACCCTCAATGAGTACAAGAAGTACGTGGAGAAGGACGCCGCGCTGGAGCGGCGCTTCCAGCCGGTGTTCATCAGCGAGCCGAGCGTGGAGGACACCATCGCCATCCTGCGCGGCCTGAAGGAGCGCTACGAACTGCACCACGGCGTCCGCATCAAGGACTCCGCCATTGTGGCCGCGGCCACGCTCTCGCACCGCTATATCAGCGACCGCTTCCTGCCCGACAAGGCCATCGATCTGATCGACGAGGCCGGGGCGGCGCTGCGCATGCAAATCGACTCCATGCCGGTCGAGATCGACCAGATCGAGCGGCACATGCGGCAGTTGGAGATCGAGCGGCAGGCGCTGACCCGGGAGAAGGATCCGGCCTCGGCCGAACGGCTCCGGGAGATTGACGCCGAGCTGGCCCAGCAGCGCGAGCAAGTGAGCGGTCTGAAAATGCGCTGGCAGGCCGAGAAGGAATCGCTCGGCAAGATCAATGAGCTGAAGGAAAAAATCGAGAAGCTGAAATTCGAGGAGGCCAAGGCGGAGCGCGAAGGCGACCTCGGCAAGGTGGCCGAGATCCGCTATGGCGCCCTGGCGCAGGCGGAAAAGGAGTTGCAGCAGGCCGCTGCGCGGCTGGATGACCTGCAGAAGGCTCCCCGCATGTTGAAGGAAGAGGTGGACGAAGAAGACATCGCCCGCATTGTCGCTAAGTGGACCGGCATTCCGGTCTCGCGGATGCTCGAAGGCGAGATGCAGAAGCTGGTGCACATGGAAGAGCGGCTGCGGCAGCGCGTCATCGGCCAGGACGATGCGCTGACCCGGGTAGCCAACGCGGTGCGCCGGTCGCGGGCGGGCCTGGCCGATCCGCAGCGGCCCATCGGCTCGTTCATCTTCCTGGGCCCGACCGGGGTCGGCAAGACCGAACTGGCCCGCGCTCTGGCCGAGTTCCTGTTCGACGACGAGCGCGCCATGGTGCGGCTCGACATGTCCGAGTATATGGAGAAGCATTCCGTGGCGCGGCTGATCGGCGCGCCTCCGGGCTACGTCGGCTATGAGGAGGGCGGCCAGCTCACCGAACACGTCCGGCGGCGGCCCTATTCGGTGGTCTTGTTCGACGAGATCGAGAAGGCTCATCCGGACGTATTCAACTCGCTGCTGCAAATTCTGGAGGACGGGCGGCTCACCGACGGCAAGGGCCGCACGGTGAGCTTCAAGAACACCATTTTGATCATGACCTCCAACGTCGGTAGTTCGTATCTGCAGCAGATGGGCGCCATTGGTTACCACCCGGTGGAGGAGCGCGAGGACCGCTCCAAGGAGTTGCGGCGGCGGCTCGATGAAGCCCTCCGGGAGACCTTCAAGCCGGAGTTCCTGAACCGCATTGATGACATCGTCTACTTCAACCCGCTGGGCGAGAAGGAGATCGGGCAGATCGTCGAATTGCAGGTGGAGCGTCTGCGGAAGCTCCTGGCGGAGAAGAAGATCCAGATCGAGTTGACCGCAGCCGCCAAGAAGCTGCTGTTTGAGCGCGGCTACGATCCGAACTTCGGCGCCCGGCCGCTGCGCCGCGCCATCCAGACGCTGGTGCAGGACCCCCTGGCTTTGAAGATGCTAGAAGGCGAGATCCAGCCGGGCGACTCGATCATCGTGGACGCCGATGCCGCCAAGGGCGTCATGAAGTTCGAGAAGGCCGCCGTCTCCGCGCCGGTTTAAGCGCGGCGGGGCGGTTCCCTCGATGACGGCGCGCCCTCGCCGGGCGCGCCGCTTCCTTTTTCGAAATTCTTGTCTGCTGAGACAGGTTACCGCACCGCAATGGTAACGGTGTTGGAGGTGGCTCCGCCCATGCTCACCGCTACCGGAACGGCATTGCCCGAGGGGGCGTTGGCAGCACCTGCACATCGACCTGATATAGCCCCACAAAGCCCGGCGTGATGCCGCTGAAGGCTACGGTCGCGGCCACGCCGTCAATGGTTACGGTGGGCGCGGTTACGGTCGGCGAGAGGGGGTCGCTACCGCCGGGCGAGCCGCTGGGGGGACGGTTGCTCACATCGCCCAGCCCGGTGCAGTAAATTCTCCGCGATTCACGGGACGGGCCGCGTTGCCCGGAATACTTCCTTCCGGAGCCGCCAGAAACGGCGTATTCGATATCAGGATTGCTCCCTGCCCCGAGCCTTGCGCATTGGTGGAGAAGATTCCCGCTCCGGTGAGGCCCAGCGTGTTGCGGGCCAGATCCGCCTTCAGAATGCGGTCTCCCTCCGTCGTTCGGGAGCCAATGCGGTACGTGGCGTAGGAGGGCGGACGGATGCGTCGGACAAAATCCCATTGCGCCAGCGTTTCGATTTGATCGTACGGCACCCAGACTTGCACCGTTTTTAACGCCTCATTCACCAGTTCAACCTCCAGGCCTGCTCCCGACTCGATTTGCGCCAGGCGTTCCGGCGAAACCGAATCCACTTCCGGATACAGTTGCACCCTGCGGCGGTCATCGACCCGGACAAAAGGAGTGGAAAATCCCGCCGGGGCGCCGGCCGATGCGGGGCCTGCGACTCGTCCGCCGTTTTGCTCGAACCAGGCGACGGTTGACAGAATCGATTCCTGAACCTTGCCAGACGGCACCGAAACACGCTTCGGCCCATTCAGAGCAGGAGGCAGTGAAATGAGCCGCGCGGAGGCACGGCTGGAAAGGGTCAGGGAGGCCAGACAAACCACCGACACAACCAAGAACCGCTCGTTTCCTTGTTTCATCTGCTGGTTCACGGTCCCCATCGGGCGTTTGGAGTGCCGCGCTGACGTCGCGGCATTTCTTGTGAAAAAGAATGGGGGATTTTTATTGATCGCCAGCGGGCCTGTCAAGCACGAATGGTTTTTCTAACGGCCCGCTTCTTCGCGCGAGCCGATGTCAAGAAATGGAACAAGGCGTCGTTTACTTTGTAAACCGGCCGGCCACCGAGAAATTTATCCATCTCATTGAAAATAAAACGTGTTCATAGCAAGTCCCGACTGCTGAACTCGGTATCCGCTTGCGATTGACAAACGCAGCCAGCGTTAATTTAAACAAAAGAAAATAAAGTTCTTATTACACAGTTTCGTCAATTGGCCCACAACATGCTCGTGATCCTATGAGTACTAGCTCATGTCAAGGTGTAGTTACTGGCCTCTGCGGAGGCTGCGCTTGGGAGTGTTGAACAGAGTTTGGGAGGAACCGATGAAAGCCATGGACAGCATCGCGGGTGGGATGCGGAGCCCGAGAATCGCGGTGCTCATCGTCGACCCGGCCGGAGGGGACCGCGAAACACTCATCCGGTTTCTGGAGGCGTGGAATTTTGAACCGCTAGTGCCCACGACTGTTACGGAGGCCATACAGATGGCATCGAAGCAAGCCGCCTCGATTGCTTTGGCATGCGAGCCGGGAACTGGCCGGGGGGGCGCTGAACTGGTCCGAGCGTTACGGGAGGTGCAACCAGACATGGAAGTGGTGTTGCTGGGAGGAGACCCAACCCCCAGCCTGGCCACGGAAGCTTTCCGGGCCGGCGCCTATGACCGTCTGGCGTGGCCCCTCGACTTCCAGCAACTCAGCCGCGATTTGAACGCGTTGCGAGAGGCGGTCCAGCGCAGGATGGAAAAGCAGCTCTGGGAGTCCCCGGCCGGCGACCGGGGATTTCTGGGCATCGTGGGGCGAAGCGCTCCCATGGAGGCTGTATTTGCCGCGGTGCGCCGCCTGGCGGCCGAAAGTTCGCCCGTGCTGATTACAGGCCTGGTGGGGACCGGAAAGGAACTGGTCGCCCGGGCGCTGCATCAACTGAGCCCGCGGGCCGATGCCCCGCTGGTGATCTATCGATGCTGCGGCGTTTCCGGAGACATGGCGGAGCGGGAGCTGTTCGGCTGCCGGTCGGAAACGATGGAGCCGGCGGACCGGCTTGCCCCCTGGGAACAAGGCGTCCTGGCCACCGCGCGGGGCGCCACGCTTCTGCTGGACGAGATTGGCGACCTGCCTCTGGCGGTGCAACCCCGCCTGGTGGAAGTGTTCCGCACAGCCCTGGCCTCGGCGCCGACCAACGGCAATGCAGACTCCATCCGCCTGCTGGCCACCTCCCGGTTCAATCTGGCGGAACGGTGCCAGCAGCGCCAGTTCCATTCACAACTGTATGATCTGCTCAGCCAGAACATCATTCATCTGCCGTCGCTCAGCGAGCGCCCCGAAGACATTCCGCTGCTGTGCAGCCACTTTCTGGCGCAATGCAACCGGGAGTACGGCAAGACCACGCGATCGTTCTCGCCCAGCGCCGAGCGCGCGCTGTTGAGCTATCCGTGGCCGGGCAATGTCCGCGAACTGGAAAATGTGATTAGCAGGGCTTGCCTGCTGGCGGATCAGGATTGCATTGAGTGGCCGGACCTCTGCCTCGCCACCCCCTTGCAGCTGAGGCCCTGGCCGCAGCAAGAGAAGGCCGCAGCGGAAAACTCCGCCCGAAGGACCCCGGCCACGGAACCGGAGACGGGCTTGGCAGCAGCACCTCCGGCCGCGCGCCCCGGTGCAACGAAGTAGGCTGTCTGTGAGTTTGTTGAACAACGCGTTCGAGACGCTCAGGAGCGTTCCGTCGTGTCAGTACGTGGTTGCTTGTTCGTTCAACGGATGAGACAAATGGCATATTCCCGGCCATCCTCAATCGGTTTTCAACCAGTTCCTGCGGCAGGGC
>DATMAF010000464.1:0-4267 GCA_035560315.1 Terriglobia bacterium
TGGTCGAGAACTCCAGCTACATGTTCATCACCGGCCCGGACGTCATCCGCACCGTGACGCACGAGGAAGTGACCAAAGAAGAGTTGGGCGGCCCGATGACCCACAACGCCGTCAGCGGGGTGGCGCACTTTGCGGCGCGCGACGATGCCGGCTGCCTGGCGCTGATCCGCGAGCTGCTCTCGTTCCTGCCGTCCAACTGCATGGACGATCCGCCGGTGAAGGCGACGAATGACCCCATTGACCGCGAGGAGCCGTCGCTTGACGTGCTGATCCCCGCCGCGCCGGACCAGCCCTACGACATGCGCGAGCTGATCCGCAGCGTGGTGGACGACGGGTATTTCTTCGAGGTGCAGGAGCACTTCGCGCAGAACATCGTGGTGGGCTTTGCGCGCCTCGGCGGCCAGCCGGTTGGCGTGGTCGGCAACCAGCCGGCGGTGCTCGCCGGCACGCTCGATATCAACGCCTCGCTCAAGGGCGCGCGCTTCGTGCGCTTCTGCGACTGCTTCAATCTGCCGCTCATCACCTTCGAGGACGTTCCCGGCTTTCTGCCCGGCACGCAGCAGGAGTACGGCGGCATCATCAAGCACGGCGCCAAGCTGCTGTACGCCTTTGCCGAAGCCACCGTGCCGAAGATCACCGTCATCACGCGCAAGGCCTACGGCGGGGCCTACTGCGTGATGGCTTCCAAGCACATCCGCACCGACGTGAACTACGCCTGGCCGACGGCGGAGATCGCCGTCATGGGACCGGAGGGCGCCGTCAACATTCTCTATCGCCGCGAGCTGGCAGAGGCCAGGGACGCCGCCGCAGCGCGCGCCGAAAAGACCAGCGAGTTCAAGAGGCTGTTCGCCAACCCCTACATCGCCGCCGAGCGCGGCTATGTCGATGAGGTGATCCAGCCGCGCCACACGCGCCGCAAGCTGATCGCCTCGCTGCGAATGCTTCAGGGCAAGCGCGCCACCATGCCGCCCAAGAAACACGGCAACATCCCACTGTAAAGCAGCGCTCTTCCGGCGCAACATCGCTTATACTAGTGCCATGCTGCGCTATCACGTTGCCTACCACATGCCGCGCGGAGACGATCGCATGGTAATTGCGGAGGTGCTCGACTTTCCGGGAGTCGTCAGCCAGGGATTCGACTTGGCCGATGCTCGTTCCATGATCGCGAGCGCATTGGAAGAAATGGCGGAATTGTATTTGGACGAGGGCCGCCCGCTGCCTCTTCCGTCGGAAGGCGCCACGGACCCCGAAGCAGATTTGATAGAACTGATTCCCCTCTCTGTTGCCGCCGGCGCGCTGCGGCCCGCCTCTCGATGAAACCGGCGACCTGATTCGGCACCTGGAGCGATGCGGCTGCGTATTCGATCACGAAGGCAAGCGTCACACGATCTTCAAGAATCCCGCCAACGGCAAGCGGACGACAATTCCCAGACACATGGAGATCGACAACCGGCTGGCGCGGATAATTTGCAAACAGCTCGGCATTCCGCTCGTCAGTTGACACGTTGCGGCGAGGACGCCCAAGAAGCACGGCAACATTCCACTCTAACGAGACTGCATGTTTAGCAAAGTTCTGGTTGCCAATCGGGGGGAGATTGCGGTGCGCGTCATGCGCGCGTGCCGCGAGATGGGCATCCGCACCGTGGCGGTCTACTCCGAGGCCGACCGCGCCTGCCTGCACGTGCTGAAGGCGGAGGAAGCCTACCCCATAGGCCCCGCGCCCGCCGCCGAAAGCTATCTCCGCATCGACAAGATCCTGGAGACTGCGCGCAAGGCCGGCGCGGAGGCCATCCATCCCGGCTACGGCTTCCTTTCCGAGAACGCGGAACTGGCGCGGGCCTGCGAGCAGGCAGGCATTGTGTTCATCGGTCCCAGCGCCGAGGCGATGGAGAAGATGGGCTCGAAGACCAGCGCCCGCAGGCTCGCCGAGCGTGCCGGGGTGCCGCTGGTGCCGGGCACCACGCGGGCTCTTGCCAGCCCGGAGGAGGCGCAGCGCGTCGCGGCATCGGTCGGCTATCCGGTGATGGTGAAGGCGGCGGCAGGCGGCGGCGGCAAGGGCCTGCGGCTGGTGCGCTCCGCCGATGAGATGCCTGCCGCGTTTCGCGACGCCCGCTCGGAGGCCGAGAACGCCTTCGGCGACTCCGACGTCTACATCGAGAAGTACCTTGAGAAGCCCCGGCACATTGAGATACAGATTTTGGGCGACCGGCATGGCCACGTCATCCACTTGGGGGAGCGCGAATGCAGCATCCAGCGGCGGCATCAGAAGGTGATGGAAGAGTCGCCCTCTCCGCTCCTTGACGAAGCGATGCGACAGCGGATGGGCGAGGCCGCCGTGAAGCTGGCGCGGGAGGCGGGCTACTACAACGCCGGGACGATGGAGTTTCTTGTCGATGCGCAGAAGAATTTCTACTTCCTTGAAATGAACACGCGCCTTCAGGTGGAGCACCCGGTGACGGAGGCTGTTACCGGGCTCGACCTGGTGAAGATGCAGATTCTCGTGGCGGCCGGCGAGCCGCTGCCGCTCCGGCAGGAAGAGATCCAACTGCGGGGTGCGGCGCTCGAATGCCGCATCTATGCCGAAGACCCGGGCAACAACTTCTTCCCTTGTCCCGGCCGCATCACGGCGTTGGAGGCGCCGGCCGGCCCGGGCGTCCGCGATGATTCCGGCGTCTATGCCGGCTGGACGGTGCCGGTCGAGTACGACCCGCTGCTTTCCAAGCTGATCGCGTGGGGCGCGGACCGCCAGGAAGCCCTCCGCCGCATGCGCCGCGCGCTGGATGAATACTACATTGGGGGGATTCAGACCAATCTCAGCTTCTTCCGCCGCATCCTATGCGATCCCGACTTTCTGGAAGGCCGCCTCGACACCGGCCTGATCGACCGCCTGCTGGCGACCTCGCCGTCAGAGGACAGCAAACAGGATGGCAGGTGGAAGGCCGCGGCGCTGGCGGCCGTACTGTTCGCTGCCAGGCAGGAGGGTCGCGTGGAGGCCGGCAGCGGCGGAGTTTCACTACCAACAAGATGGGGCCGGGATGGCCGCGAGCAGTTGCTGCGACGGTTGCCGCTGCCGCGCAAATAACACGCCACCGTTGCCTGGCGGTCGCGCCTCTGAGAAGCCATGCATTACACACTCATCGCGAACGGGCGGGAGCATGTTCTGGAAGTTGCGGGCCGCGGCCCGCTCGCCTGCCGCCTGGATGGCGAGTCGTTCGAGGCTGAGGCGGTGGAGGTTGCGGCCGGTGTGTATTCATTGCTGATGGGGGGGAAAAGCTATCGGGCGTATGTCGCCCGCCCGATCGGCCGGGAGAATCCCCCGGGTCGCGCGGCAGAGACTTTTACAGTGCAGGTGGACGGGGTCTCATATTCCATCACGGTGCAGGACCCGCGCAGATGGAGCGGCGGGCGCGGCATGGCGACGCGCGAAGGCCGCCAGCAGGTCACCGCGCCCATGCCCGGCAAGGTCATCCGCGTGCTCGCGCAAGAGGGAGAAGCCGTCGGCTCCGGTCAAGGCCTGGTCGTGGTTGAGGCGATGAAGATGCAGAACGAAATCAAGAGCCGCGCGGCCGGAACCGTCCGGAAGGTGCTGGTACGCGAAGGCCAGGCGGTCGCGGGCGGGGAGATCCTGATGCTCATCGAATAGGCGCGGAACCGGCGCTAGACTGACATGCTGCCCCTCAATGGCAAGGGCCGGGGCAGTTTCATCTCCAACGGAGGAAGGCGTATGAATCGCAGGGCTTCAGCAGTGTGGCAGGGAGGGTTGAAGGACGGCAAGGGAACCATCTCAACCGAGAGCGGTGTGCTCGCGCAGACGCAGTATTCCTTTGGCACGCGGTTTGAGAACGGCAAGGGGACCAACCCCGAAGAGCTGATCGCGGCGGCGCACGCCGGCTGCTTCTCGATGGCGCTCTCAGCAGAGCTTGGCAAGGTCGGTATTACGCCAACATCCATCGAGACATCGGCGACGGTGAGCCTGGAGAAGCTCGACACCGGCTGGACAGTAACGAAGGTTCATCTCGACGTGAAGGCGAAGATACCGGGCGCAGATGCCGCCGCATTCAACGCCGCCGCCGAGACGGCCAAAGCCAACTGCCCCATCTCGAAACTGCTGAAGGCAACCATCACCATGCAGGCTACGCTGAGCGCGTAGGCCGGAGGACGGAATGAGCGAGAGAAAGAATATCTCCACCGGCTCGAAGTGGGAGCCGATTATCGGCTACAGCCGCGCCGTGAGGGTGGGCAGCCGCATTTATGTCTCCGGGACGAC
>DATMAF010000465.1:0-3097 GCA_035560315.1 Terriglobia bacterium
TCGCTGGACAATTGCAGCTTGTCCCAGCCGCGCGCGGTCAGTTGGAACTTGGCCGGGGCAAAATGGAAGGAGGCGCTGGCTCCGGCGGTTTGCAGTTCGACAGGAACTAGATCGGCGAGCAGGGAATTCTGATAGCCGCCCGCGGACAAGGCCTCGCGACCTCCCAGAAACAGCACCCCGCCGCCGCGGCGGCTGACGAAATCATAGATGCTCTTCTGCTGCTCGGCATTGAAGAAGGAAGCGCTGAGGCTGCCGATGATCAGCCCTTCGTACCGGAACAGTTCCTTGGGCTCGGGGAGTCCCTCGGCCAGTTCCTGCTCGTTCTCAATGCCCTGCCGGTAAAACTTGTTTTGCGAGGTGCGCAGCAGGCTGGCGATGCGGATGCTCTCGTCCAGCTCCAGAGCGCGGCGCAAGAACTTGTACTCCCAGCGCGGCTCTCCTTCCAGGTACAGCACCCGCGCCGAACGGTCCTGCACTTCCACCAGCCGCGACTGGCTGTTATTTTCCCGCACCGGCTCGCCCTCCGGCGCCACCACCTCAAAGCTGTACTCCTTGATCCCCTTGGAGGAGGGAGTAAAGCTTACCGGTACGGTCTGGACCGGCTCCGGACCAAACTCCAGATCCTTGGACGCCACCACCCGCGAGCCCTCGCGGACCACCAGCCGCGCTTCCCGGCCCAGGTAGCCGCGCTGCCGGACCGTCACATCCGCCGTCAGCAACGCTCCGGGAAGGGCCGTGCGGGCCACCGCCACTTCGTCCACTTGCAGATCGCGCGACAATTCCGTGCGGCCGACCCCCAACGTGTAAATGGGAATTTTGCGGGCCTGGATCTCCTCCATCGTTTCGCGTGAGGAGGGCGGCAGATTCTGGGCGCCATCGCTAACCACCACCATGCCAGCCAGCGGCAGATGCCGCAACTCGGCGTAAACTTCGCTCACGGCTCCCTCGATGCGCGAGCCGGTGCCGGCGCTGTTCAGTTCCTGCACGCCCGGCAGGCGGCGGGCGGCGTCGGAAAAGGAGTACATCCGAACCTGAAATTTCTCCCGCAAGGCGGCGGGCAGGGGGCTGGAGTCGCCGAAAATTTCCCGCACCCGGTCAGCGCGCGAAACCCCGTCCTCGACCAGGGACATGCTGGCCGAGTCGTCCACCAGAATGGCCAGCACGTTGCGCTGCGGAACCAGGCTGGAAAGGATCAAAACCGGACGCCACAGCAGGAGCAGCAAGATCGCAAGCGTCAGCGATTGCGCGCTCCAGACGAACAGCTTCTCTTTCGCCGCCAGATGCGGATGCCGTTGCCACAAGTACCAGGCCACCAAGACCGCGGCCGCCAGCGCCACGCCGGCCCATGCCCAGCCGGGCCAGCCAGAGCTGAATGCCAGGCGGCCGCGTTCAAAGGCCACGGGCGGGTACTTAAACAAAAACTGGAAGATTGCCTCTCCCATCATTTCCCTCGGCTTCCGGCGGTCGCTCTGCTAGTGGGTCAGCGAATATATGATGTAGTTGACCCCCAACCGGTATGCCTGCGACGTGTAGGGCTCGGGATATTGCGGCAAGTCCGCCCACTCCCAGGCATCGCCCAGATCCTGGTTGAAGTTGATCATCACCATAATGCGCCCGGCGTCGTCGCGGATGCCACGATAATGCGCCTCATAGCCATCCTTCTCATAGGTCCGCCCGGAATAAAGCCATTGCAAACCTGGAACCTGAAAAAGTTCCTGTATGTTAAAGAAACAGTGGTAGATCGGATCAGACACCGGAATCTCTTCGATGGCCCGGTTGGGGAAAATTTTGCGCATCTGCGCTTCGAAGTTATTCCATTCCTGCGTGCCATGAAAATCGTCCGCCACCATGAAACCGCCTCGCAAAAGATATTCACGCAACTGAGCGGCGTCGCGGTCAGAAAGCTTCATGTAACCCGGCTCCACGACGTAGATGAATGGGAAGTCGAACAATTTCTCATCCGAGGGGCGCACCACCTGCTCCCGCCGGCGCGCCTGGAGGCGGGTGTAGCGCAGCACTCCCTGCAAGAACTGGCGGTCCGCCTTGGGGTAATCGGTGGTCCAGGAGTCGCGGTTCTGGTTGAACAGGTATCCCGGAGAATCATAGGCCAGCCTGGCCCAGGTAAATTCAAACTGCGTTGGCGGAGGCTCCGTGTCGGGAGTGTCCGGCGCGTCATCCTCGGGGGGGATGAAGAAGCGCCCATGCTGGAGCGCCCATCCGGCGCCGGCCAAACTGATCGCCCCGGCTAGTCCCAGCGTCATCCACCAATTTCCGCGGTTGCGATGGGCCATGAAGATTCCGCGCACGCCAGTCTGCCTCCAAATTACCACATCTGCGGGCCGGGGTACAGTTCTATCGCAGCCGCCGCGCTGGATTCCGCGCGGGACCCATCGACAGGTTCGGGCCACTGCTCGTATCATGTTTGCTGACGCAATGATCCATCCCGCTCCGTTGCCCCGTATCTGCGTCGTCGCCACCGGCCGGACGCCCGGCGAGCTGATGGAGTGTGCCCATCGCGCTTTGCGGGACAGTCCCTTGGTGGAGCTGCGGCTGGACTGGGTCCCGAATCCGGCGGAAGCGATCGCGCTGGTTCCCAGACTGCTTGCGAGCGCCTCGCGCTCCGGCCGCGGTAGGACAGTTTTCTTGCAGGCCACCTGTCGCCGGACGCCGAACGGAGGCCGTTTTGGGGGAAGCGTGGCACGGCAGTTGTCGTTGCTGCGCCGCGCGGCGGAAGCAGGCTGCCGTCTCCTGGATTTGGAAATCGAGTCTGCGGAAAGCGCCGGGCGGGCAGCCGTCGCGGCCCTGCGCCAGGACGCGATCCTGATTCTCTCCTTCCACGATTTCCATGCGACGCCGCCGCTCGGTCCGGTGGCGCGGCGGCTGCGTCGTTTTGCCGCCGACTATTACAAAGCGGTGCCCACCGCAGTCCGGTTGTCCGACAACTGCCGGATCCTGGAATTCCTCTCCTCGAGGAATCAGCAAACCTCCGAGCGCGGGAAGTGGATCGCCTTCGCCATGGGGGAGCCGGGGATTCCCAGTCGCGTCCTGTCTCTTTCCCGCGGCGGGGCCTTGGTTTACGCGGCGCCGAGCGAGCGGC
>DATMAF010000466.1:0-3882 GCA_035560315.1 Terriglobia bacterium
GTGCTGGCGTTCCGTCGCCGGGTGGAGGAACCGGCGCGGCTGCTGGCCAACGGCGAGGCAGTCTTCGCCGCCCGTCCGGTGGCTGCCGGATCGAAACGGGCCGCCCAGATTCTGGAGCCGTTGGCGGTCTTCGCGGGAGAAGAACGGTAGCAAGGAGGGGTGCAGAGTTTTCCGTTTCCCGCTGTTGCTTTCCTTGGGAGGAGGAAAGCTGGCGGGTGAACATGCAAGCCGTGCGGCGCCGCGTTCGGGCTTTGGAGTGCAGCGCCGCCTCGGCGCCGGATCGCTCGCATCGCCCGGAGCATTCGAAGGAGGAGCCATGATGGAACCCATATTGGACGCCGAACTGGAAGTCGCGCTGTTTTTCGGAGAGCGGGAGATGCTGCTCCGGGAGATTTTAGAGCTCTCATCCGGCTCAGTAGTGGAACTGGACCGGCAGATCCAAGAGCCGGTGGATCTCCGCGTCGGGGGAAAAACGATCGCCCGGGGCGAGTTGGTGGTGGTGGACGGCAACTATGGCCTGCGCGTTACGGAGATCGTCACCCCGCAGCAGCGCATGGATATGCTGGGGACCTCCTGATCCCCCGCAGCGGGAAGCAATGGCGTTTTGCCGGTGAGGGGAACTTCGATGTTTGCCAACAGAAATTCACCCGCTTGCGAAAATCCCGCCTGCCGGAACCGCTCCTGGTGGAACCGGTTCAAGCCCAGTGCGGGAATCCGGCTGCAATCGCGATGGTATTGCGACCGCCCCTGTCTGGAAAGCGCGCTGCTGGATGCGCTGCGCGGGCTGGCCAGGCCGGCCGAGGCCGGTTCCCAAAGAACTCATCGAATGCCGCTCGGCCTGCTCATGGTCTCGGAAGGCTGGATCAGCGAGTCGGATCTCAGGGAGGCGCTGGCAGCGCAGCGAACGGCCGAGGGCGGCCGCATCGGCGAGTGGATGTGCCGCCGGGGGGTGGCCACCGAACAGCAGGTGACCTCCGCGCTCAGCCGGCAATGGGCGCGGCCGGTCTTCTCGCTGGAGGGAAACACGCACTTTCTGCAATACGCCGGCATGATCCCGCTGCCGCTGCTGGAAGCTGCCCAGATGGTTCCGGTGCATTACCTGCCGCAGAGCCAGCATCTGTACGTAGCCTTCGCTCTCGGCATTGATTACTCCGTGCTGTACGGCGCCGAACAGATGCTGAGCTGCCGCACCGAGCCGTGCCTGGCCGCCCAGAGTTCGGTGCGGTCCGCGCTGGAACGGATTCGGGAGCAGCCGCGCCCGCCGGAAATTGTTTTCGACGGCGGCCAGGACCTCCGGGAAACTGGCCAGACGATCCTGAACTATGTGGCGCAACTGGGAGCCGAGCAAGTACGTCTCGCCCGGTGCGGCCGGCATTTGTGGGTCCGTCTGCAATCGGCCCAGCAGAGTACCCACCTTTTGTTTTGCTGAGCGCCACCGCCCCGGACCTGTTCTGCAACCCGCTTTCTGCGGCTTGCTAAAGCGGCATCCCTGTTCCGTCGATGGGATACGGGGAGGGCACTTTGGACCTGGGCGGATGGGTGCAATGGCGGTCCGCGAAAGCGCGGCCTTGGAGACAGCCGGCTGCTGCCAGCCGGGAGGAACAACGAAACCGGGAAACCCGGTTGCTGGCCTCCCTGGCGGCTGGTATGCCGACCCTGCCGCAGTCTGTCTTAGAGTGGGACGGTCTGCTCCGCGGCAACCCCGTCAATCTGGAGCGTGTCACCGCGCTGGTGGCCAGGGATCCGAACCTGGCGGCGCAAGTGCTGAGCCTGTGTGATCCGGAGCAGGGAACGAGTCTCGCGCCGCTGGCCAACCTCCGCGAGGCGGTCGCTCGGCTCGGGCCGGAGCGGCTGCGCACCCTGATGCTGACCTGCTCGCTGCTCCAGGCAGACGACGGCGAGAGCGCGGCCGAGCATGTTCCGTCGCTGTGGCACCACAGCGCGCTGACCGCCCGGCTCAGCCAGCGCATCGCCCGGCGCATTGGCTACCCGGTCCCGGAGAAATCCTATCTGGCCGGAATGCTCCACGACATTGGATACATCGCCCTCCTCGAGCATCTTTCGCCGGATCATCCGGTTGGCGACGCCGGCTTGGGAGAAGGCGGCGACCTACTAGAGGCGGAACGCGAGCAACTAGGCATCGACCACTGCGCCGCGGGAACCTGGCTCGGCTTTTGCTGGAACTTTGCGCCGGAACTGGTGGACGTGCTCGAACACCATCATCATCCCCAGGATGCCACCCACGACCCGCAGTTGGTCGCCATCGTCGCCGTCGCAGACCGGTACTGCCGCCGGCACGGAATCACCGTCGGCATCGACGCCGGCTTGCTGCCGCTGACCAGCCGCCACAGCGACCAGGAACTGCTGCGTCCCCTTTCCTCCTGGCTGACCTCGGCCAAGCGGGCCGCGGTGGTGGAGGACTTGGAAGACGAGCTGCTCGCTTATGTGCGCTCTGCCGGTTCCGGTGCTGGGAACCGCAGCCGCGCTTTGGACGGCTCAGTGCGGGCAGTGAAGCCGCAGTAGCCGCACCCTCGCGGAACACTCCCCAAAAAAGAGAGGTTGTTCCAGGGGACCGTTTGGCAGGGAAGATTCTGCCCACCGCCCTCCTGCCCGGCCGGCAAAATCTGCTGGGAAAGCCAGCCGCCGAACTTTTCGTCGTGAATAACCCCATTCGGATGAGACGGTTGCACTGCTGCCGGGACTGGACCGGTTTGGCACGCGGGCTGCTCCCTAAGCCGCGGAGCCATCATGAACAGCGGATTCTATGCAGCCTTTGCCGGTTTGCGAGCCAAATCCGATGCGTTGGATGTGGCCGCCAACAACCTTGCCAATACCAGCACCCCTGGCTATAAGGCGCAGCGCGAGTTTTACCGTTCGCTGATGGCCAGCATGCAAGACCGGCCGCTGAGCTCGCTCAACAGCGCCATCAACAATTTCGGCGTCCTCGGAGGAACCGTTCCCGATTTGCAGCAGGGCATGTTGGAGGCTTCCGGCAACGATCTGGACCTGGGATTGGAGGGAGCGGGTTTCTTTGCCGTGCAGACGCCGGCCGGCGTCCGCTATACCCGCAACGGCGCGTTCCATTTGAGCGAATCCGGCGTGCTCGTCAACGCCGACGGCTACCCCGTGCTCGGCGAGCAGGGGCCCGGAAAGCAGGCCCCCATCGAAATAGTCGGCGCTCCGGTCTCGGTCGGTTCCGATGGCACCATTTCCGTTGGCGATGTGGTCAGCGGGCGGCTGTGGCTGGTGGATGTTCGCGAGGGCGCCTCGTTGCTCCCGGAGGGAAGCTCGTACTTTGCGGCGGAAGCCAAGGATCTCCGCCCCGCCGCCAATGTGCGCGTGCGGCAGGGCTTCCTGGAGGCCTCCAACATGAATCCCGTCACGGGAGCGGTGGACCTCATTCTGTTGCAGCGGCACGCCGAGATGCTGATGCGCGCCGTCTCGATTTTCTACACGGAGTTCAACCAGATCGCGACGCAGGACCTGGCGCGCGTCTGAGCGGGATCCTGCGGCCTACGAGGAGACCAGAATGTTTCGAGCCCTGTACACCGCCGCCAGCGGCATGCTGGCGCAGCAATTGAACCTGGACAACGTGGCCCACAACCTGGCCAACGCTTCCACGGCGGGCTTCCGGCGGCGACGGCTCCAGTTTCAGGATCTGATCTACCAGAACATCGTCGTGCCCGGTTCAGCCGCCACACAACAGACCTCCGTCTCTTCCGGATTGCAGGTGGGTCTGGGGGCGCGTCCGGCGGCCTCCGAGGTGATTCAGTCGCAGGGCGACTTGAACACCACGGGCAATCCCCTGGATCTGGCCATTCAGGGGCTGGGCTTCTTCCAGGTGGAGCTGCCGACCGGCGAAACCGCCTACACCCGCGCCGG
>DATMAF010000467.1:0-2593 GCA_035560315.1 Terriglobia bacterium
AGCGGACTGGGGAATCGGCCATTGGAAATGCTGAAGAACGGCAAGACGGCAACCACCGGCGCCAACCACGGGGCGGAGGCCGAAGGCCCCGCCGCCGAAGAGCGCCGCGCGCGGGATTTGGCCGCCCGCTATCGCTGCGAATTTATCCGTCTCCGCGACCACAAGGTGGATCCGGAACTGTTCCGCTCCATCCCGGTGGACTGGATGTTCCGCTACCACTTTGTGCCGTTGCGGATGAACGAAGGCGCGCTGGAGATCGCCATGGCCGATCCCAGCCAGTTGATGATGATTGACGAGGTCTCGTTGCTGCTCGACCGCCGTCTCATCGTGCGCGTCGCCACGCTCTCGGAGATCAGCGACTACCTCAAGAAAACGCAGCAGTCCCAGCGCGTCCTGGAGGAGGCCACCGAGGGCTTCACGCTCGACATCGTCCGCGAGGAGGAGAACGGCGACGAGACGCTCTCCATCGACCGGCTGACGCGCGACAGCGAGACCAGCCCGGTCATCCGGCTGGTGAATACGCTGATCTTCACGGCCCTGGAGCGGCGCGCCAGCGACATCCACATCGAGACGCACGACACCGAGGTGATCGTGAAGTACCGCATTGACGGGGTGCTGCACCGCGCCATGCAGCCCATCAGCAAGGAATTCCACTCCTCCATTATTTCCCGCATCAAGGTGGTCAGCGAGCTCGATATCGCCGAGCGGCGCGTGCCGCAGGACGGCCGCTTCCGCGTCAAGTACAAGAACCGCGACATCGACTTCCGCGTCTCGATCATGCCCTCCATCCACGGCGAGGACGCCGTGCTGCGCATCCTGGACAAGGAGTCCATGAGCGAGAAGTTTCACAACCTCACGCTCGACGTGGTGGGCTTCGCCGATTCGGAGCTGAAGAAATTCCGCCGCTATATCTGGGAGCCGTACGGCATGGTGCTGGTCACCGGGCCGACCGGGAGCGGCAAGACCACCACGCTCTACGCGGCGCTGAACGAAATCCGCAACGACGAAGACAAAATCATCACCATCGAAGATCCGGTGGAATACCAGTTGCGCGGCATCACGCAAATTCCGGTGAATGAAAAAAAGGGCCTGACCTTCGCGCGGGGGTTGCGCTCCATCCTGCGCCACGATCCGGACAAGATCATGGTGGGCGAGATTCGCGACAATGAGACGGCGCAGATCGCCATCCAGTCGGCTCTCACCGGCCATCTGGTTTTCACCACCGTCCACGCCAACAACGTCGTGGACGTGCTGGGGCGCTTCCTCAACATGGGCGTGGAGCCGTACAATTTCGTCTCCTCGCTCAACTGCATCCTGGCGCAGCGGCTGGTGCGGGTGCTTTGCGCCAACTGCCGCACCGAAGTGCGCTATCCGGCCAGCGTGCTGGAGGAATCGGGCCTGGATCCGGCCTCCCACGCCGACACCCCCTTCTACGAAGGCCCCGGCTGCATCGAGTGCGCCGGAACCGGATTCCGCGGACGCACCGCCATCACGGAATTGCTCGACATGTCCGACCGCATTCGCGAACTGATCCTCGCCAAGCGGCCGAGTTCGGAAATCCGCCGCGCCGCCAAGGAAGAAGGCCTGGTGTCGCTGCGCGAAGCGGCGGTGATGAAGGCCAAAGCCGGCATCACCACCCTCAAAGAGATCAACAAGGTTACCTTCATCGAGTAATGGGAGGCGCAGTCCAGCCGATGTCGCCAATCCCTTTGCAAAAGCGGTCCGGAAGCGGGACGCCCCCGTTCTGGCGGCGGTGGTGGAGCCATCGGCCGCTCGGCTGGGGATGTGAGATCTCATCCGGGGGCGTCGCCGTGGCCCGCTGGAACGGCCGCGGCGCGGAACCGGATGCCGCGGCCTGGCGGCCGTTGGCCGAGGGCGCCGTGGAGCCCTCCCCGCTGCGCGAAAATCTGACCCGCCCAGACGAGGTGCGGCAAGCTATTGCGGGCTGTCTGGAGTCTCTGGGGCGGGAGCGCGATGGGAAACACTCCTCCCCGCTGCTGGACGCAGCCCTCCTCATCCCCGATCCGGCGGCGCGTGTTTTTTTTCTCACCCTGGAGGCATTTCCGCCCCGGCCAGCCGACGCCATCCCGCTGCTACGTTGGAAGCTGAAAAAGTCGGTCCCTTTTGACATGGAGGCTTCCACCATTTCCTACGCCGCCCGCCAGGAGGCGGAAGGGTGGCGGATTCTGGCGGTGGTTTCCCCGCAGGCAATCCTGCGGCAATACGAAGCGGTGGTGGAAAGCGCGGGTCTGAAACCGCGTCTGGTAACCCTCTCCACGCTGGGTGCGCTGCGCCTGGTGCCGGCCGGCGCCGGCGATTCCAGCAGTCCGCCGTCCGCGAGTTGCCTGGTGGCCAAGTTTAGCCCCCCCTGGCTGACGACGGCCATCCTTCATGCCGGGACCGTGTGCCTGTTCCGGTGCGTCGCCCTGGAGAGCGCCGGCGCGGAGGAACTGGCGAATCCTTCACGGCAAATCGTGGAAGCGATCCACCCGGCGGCGGCGTATTTTCAGGACACCTTCGGCCGCTCCCTGGAACAGGCTTATTTGTGCGGCATGGAAAGCTGGGCCGGAGCGGTGGCCGACTCCCTGGGGCA
>DATMAF010000468.1:0-2678 GCA_035560315.1 Terriglobia bacterium
CACGAAGATGATCAGCACTGCCGCCGCCGCCACTGAACCCGCGGTCTTCCAGGCGGTCCGCCCGGCCGCCGGATCGGCCGCGCGCGCCACCCGGCTGTTGTCGATCCATTTCACGTGGAAATAGATGTCCTCGTTGGGGAAGGGCCGCAGGCGCGCGCCCTGCTCCTGCACCCCGGCCTGCTCCTGAACCCGGACCATTCCGCGCAGGAAGTATCTGCTCAAGACCGCGCCTAACGTCGCCATGTGCTGTGATCCTCGCCTCCGGCTAGAGCCGCTCCAAGGCGCGCAACCTGGCGCTGCGCGACGCTGGATTGTCTCGAATCTCCTCCTCCGGCGGCCGCACCACGCCCCGGGTCAGCAGCCGCGCCCGGCCTTGTTTCGCCAGGGCCTGAAATCCCCGCTTCACGATGCGATCCTCCAGCGAATGAAACGAGATGATGACGGCCCGGCCCCCGCTCTTGAGCAGTCCGGGAAGCGCCGCCACCAGCGCCTCGGTTTCCTCCAGCTCGCGATTCACCGCCAGCCGCAGCGCCAGAAACGTGCGCGTGGCCGGATGCAGTTTGCCCGTGCGGGGCGCGACCCCCTCGATCAGCTTGGCCAACTGGGTCGTGGTTTGGATGGGCCGCGCACGCACGATCGCTCTGGCTATTCTCCGGCTCCTCCTTTCCTCCCCAAGCCTGAAGATCAGGTTGGCGAGCGCCGTCTCCGGCAAGTGATTGACAAGATCCGCGGCGGTCTCCGGCATATCGCGCGACATGCGCATATCCAGCGGTCCCGCCGCCAGCAGCGAGAACCCCCTCTCGCCCGCAGTGAGCTGCAGCCGGGAAACTCCCAGGTCCGCAATGAGACCGTCCAGTTGTGGAATCCCCTCCGCTGCCAGCACTTCTCCCACCTTGGAGAACAATGTCTGATGAAAGCGGATCCGCGAGGCGCAATCCGCCGTGTTGGCCCGCGCCAGCTCCAGGCTTTCCGCATCGCGGTCGCAGGCCAGCACCAATCCCGTGGTCAGCCGCCGCGCGATCGCGCCGGTGTGCCCTCCCAACCCGCAGGTTGCGTCCAGATACACGCCGTCCGGTTTCACCGCCAGGTATTCCAGGCTCTCGGCGAGCATCACCGGGACGTGCATACATCTTGGTCAGACCCATCCCTTGCGCTTGAGCGCCGGCAGATCCTCCGGCATCTTGGTCTGCGCTTCCGCCAGACGCTGGTCGTAGTCTTTCCTGGTGAGCAGCAGGATGCAGCCGTTGAAGGAGGCGTCCAGCCACACCGGCTGGCGCGAGTCGAGCTCCAGCACCTCGCGCAGTTTGGACGGCAGCAACAGCCTGCCCTGCCCGTCCAGTTCCGCTTCGCCGCCGTGCACCTTGGCCCAGAACAAGACCCGTTCGGAACGGTCCGGGTCCTCCAGATCCGCCTGCAACACTTTTAAGTTGGCAAGCCACAGATCGATGGGATATATTCGGGCGTGACGGAGGTCGAAGGTCGTAATGAACACGCGCCGGACCCCGGTCGCTTCCAGGAAGGTCTGGAATCGCTCGGGCAGTTTCAGACGTCCCTTGTCGTCGACGCTGGCTTGCGAGACGTGGAGGGGCGGCTCCACTGGAGTCCGAGGCGAATTCTCGTCGGTTTGAGCCACTGGTTACCACTTTCGACCGCTTTGGACCACCAGTGTATACCCGAGCGCTGACTTTGGCAAGAAATTTTTTGTTTGCTACAAGTTATCGCCTTTTCTTCGCCCTAATCCTGGGGAACCGCAGCCAAGGAGAACGAGAAATCCATCTCGTTCCTGGTCCCGATCAACCCCAGCGCGGCCTTGGGCGGCTTCAGGCCGTAATCCGTCAGCCGCACCACGGCTGAACCCTCGAACCGAAGGACGCCCTGCTCCGCCGAAATCAGGACCACATTGACGACGGCAGGCTTCGCCAGCCCGCGGATGGTCAGCATGCCGCCGGCCTTGAAGCGGGTCGCGTCCATAGCCACGATTTCGTTGGAGACAAACGTAATCTCGGGGTATTTCCCGGCGTCCAGCATTTCTTCGAGGGCGTAGCGCTGGACCTCCTTGAAGTCCTTCTCGCTCAGCCACTGATCCGCCAGCTTGATCTGGCCGGCGGCCAGCGTCAGCCGGACCTGCGAAGTTTGCGGATGCGCCGCATCGTAGGTCAGCGCGCCGCGAAAGGATGGAAAGTGGAAGATGTGGACTTTGCCGCTGTACAGCCCGGTTTTCGCAACTCGCAGCTCCATTCTCGATCCGGGGCCGGGCTGGATCGCGTAGTGTTGTTGAGCGGCCGCGGGCAGGGCGAGGCAAGCGGACAGGATGAGGGCGCTGGAGGTCATCGGCTTCATCACTTCCTGGATGCGGGCCGGGAAGGAAACTATTCCGGGAATGTAACGAGGGAGTTCCGCCATACATCCGCGACGGTTGCTAACGGCTATGCGTAAACTCTATCTGCTGGTTTCGATGTTGGCAATGCCCGCCGCCGCGCTGGCGCAACGGCATGAGCTGGGACTGACGCTGGGCGGCCTCATTTCCCAGGACCGCGGACGCGCACCGAACAACGTAAGCCTGAGCGGCGGCACGGCGCTTCAGGCCAACTACGGGTATCGCTTCTGGAGCAACCGCCGCGTGGCCCTGCTCGGCGAGGTGCACTTCCTGGCCAACGGGCAGCGCAAGATCGATTCCT
>DATMAF010000469.1:0-2389 GCA_035560315.1 Terriglobia bacterium
CCCCCCCGCCGCTTGGGCGGCCCTACCCGAACCGGCCCGCAGCCACACCCGTCATTTCTGCTTCGTCCGGCCGGGCGATTTGCACCTCATCCTCAGCGGCGATCATGCCTGCTTCATCAATCACTCCGAGACGCCGAACACCGGTGCGCCGGCCGACGCCCCCCCGCCCGTCACCACGATTGCCCTCCGGGACATCGCCGCTGGCGAGGAAATCACCTGCGACTACCGCACCTACGACGCGGATACACCCTGGAAACTCGGACTGGTACCGCGGTCAGCGCCGCTCGGCGCCCGCCCCGCCTGCTAGGCAGACACCGTCAGAGCGACCGCACAAAACGGTCGATCCGCTCCAGCCCCTTTTCGATGTTGGCCATGCTCGTCGCATAGCTGAGGCGGATGTAATCGTCCGCGCCAAACGCGATGCCCGGCACGGCCGCCACCTTTTCCGCGTCGAGCAGGCGGGCGCAGAACTCCGCCGACTTCAAGCCGGTGCGGCTGATGTTGGGGAACAGGTAGAAGGCGCCCTTGGAGTTCACGCAACTGACCCCGGGCATCTTGTTGAGCTTCTCCCAAGCATAAGTCCGCCGCCGGGCGTACTCCTTCAGCCAGCCGGCCAGATGATCCTGCGGCCCCGTCAGGGCCGCCACCGCCCCCTTCTGAGCGAATGACGTGGGATTGCTCGTGCTGTGGCTTTGAATGGCGTCGATGGCGCGGGCGATGGGCTCCGGTGCCGCCAGGAAGCCCAGACGCCAGCCCGTCATGCTCCACGCCTTGGCAAACCCATGCACCACGATGGTATGATCGTAATGCGCCGGACTGAAGCTCGCGACGCTGCGGTGCACCGCTCCATCGTAAAGGAGGTGCTCGTAAATCTCGTCGCTCATGATCAACACCCCCCTCTCGACGCAGATGTCGCCCAGAGCTTTGACCTCATCCGGGGTATAGACCGTGCCCGTGGGGTTGCTGGGAGAGTTGAGCACGAACAGCCGCGTCCGCGGCGTGATGGCCGCACGCAACTGCTCCGGCGTCACCTTGAACTCGGTCTTGTCGCTCGTCGGTAGAATGACCGGTGTGGCCCCGGCCAGCTTCACCATCTCCGGGTAGCTCAACCAGTAGGGCGCCGGGATTACGACTTCATCGCCCTCCTGGCAGGTGGCGAGAATGACGTTGTAGCAGGAGTGCTTGCCCCCGCAGGAGACGATGATCTGGCTGGGCTTGTAGGACAGGCCGTTCTCGCGCTTGAACTTGTCGGCAATGGCCTGCCGCAGTTCCGGAATTCCGGCCGACGGTGTGTATTTGGTGAACCCTTCGGACAAGGCCCGGATGGCCGCATCCTTGATGTGCTGGGGCGTGTCGAAATCCGGCTCACCGGCGCCAAAGCCGACCACGTCCTGGCCTTCGGCCTTCATCTGTTTGGCCTTGGCGTCGATGGCCAGAGTCAGCGACGGCGCCAGCGACGCGGCGCGGCGAGAAATCCTGTAGTTCATAAATGGGGCGGAAGAATCGAATCCTCCCCAGCTTCGCGCAAGGTGGAATTTGAACTGGATTCCCTGATCGCGCGCGGGGGGCCGGGCCGAAGGCGCGCCGCCGGCACCATCTCACCGCTGGTCCAGCGGCACCACCTTCAAACCCACCGGCCCGGTGTAGTGCGACTGCGGCCGAATGAGGCGGTTGTCCGCGAGCTGTTCGAGCACATGGGCCGTCCAGCCGCTGGTGCGGGCGATGGCGAAGATGGGCGTAAACAGGTCCGTGGGGATGCCCAGCGAGTAATAGACGGTGGCGCTGTAGAAATCCACGTTCGCGTTGAGGCCCTTGCGCTGGAGCATGATCTCGGCGATGCGCTCGCTCATTTGGATCCACTTCTTCTCCCCCAGTTGCGCACACAGCTTCTGGGCCATGCGCTTGAGGTGGGGAGCCCGCGGATCGAGCACCTTGTAAACCCGGTGGCCAATGCCCATGATCTTCCGTTTGTTGGCCAGCGCTTCGTCGATGTAGGCGTCCACCCGGTCCACCGATCCGATCTCCTGCAGCATCTTGATCACTCCCTCGTTGGCCCCGCCGTGCAGCGGCCCCTTGAGCGTGCCGATGGCCGTGGTGATGGCCGAATACATGTCGCTGAGGGTGGCAATGGTCACCCGGGCACTGAAGGTGGAGGCGTTCATCCCGTGGTCGGCATGGAGCACGTAGCACATGTCCAACGTGCTTTCGACCTCCGCCGTCGGCTTCTCGCCGTTGATCATGTACAGGAAGTTGGCCGCTTCGCCCAACGAGGCCGCAGGATGCACCAACTCCTTGCCCTGCCGGTGCCGGTGAAAATAAGCGGTAACGACCGGAATCTGGGCGATGAGCCGCAGCGCCTTCCGCCGCTGGGCGTGTTGCGAATCGTCGT
>DATMAF010000470.1:0-5426 GCA_035560315.1 Terriglobia bacterium
CTCGGGCTGTTGCTGGTGGTTCGCGGCCTGCCCGCTTTGTTGTACCGGCGCCAGCTCGGTGCCCGCAACTGCCTGGCCGCCGCCTTGCTGCAAGCCACCTCGCTGCCTTTCCTGGTGGCCGGAGCCGGCATCGGCATGGAGCTGGGATACCTGAGTGAACGAACCGGGGCGGCGCTGGTCGCCGCAGGCATGTTCTCAGTCTTGATCTTTCCAGCCGCCGCCCTGGCGTTGTTGCGCTCCCCGGGGCCGCCCCGGGCTTGAGTCCGGCTTGGCCCGCGGTCGCCCTCCGACTCTGCTGCGGGCGATGAGCCGGTGGCCGGCGGGCCGGAATCTGACGGCTGCCTTCGGACTCCGGTATACTGCTTTCTCAAACGCTCCGGAATGCTCCCGAGTGTTGGTGGCGTTCTGTTATCGCGGTTCGGGCTTGGTCATGGCACTGCCTCCGGATTTTGCGCAGCAGGTGAAGGCCAGCGCGGACATCGTCCGCATTATCGGCGAGACGGTGCGCCTGAAGAAGGCCGGCAGCAACTGGGTGGGGCTGTGCCCGTTCCATCAGGAGAAAACCCCGTCGTTCAGCGTGCATGCTGCCAAGCAGTACTACTACTGCTTTGGCTGCGGCGCTAAAGGGGACGTATTCCGCTTCGTGATGGAGACCGAGCGCGTCGATTTCCTGGAGGCGCTGAAGCGGGTGGCGCAGCGCGCGGGCATCCCGATCCCCGCCGACCGGCCCAGTCTTCCCGCAACCCCCGAGCAGCGCCTGCGCGCCCGGCTGCAGCAGATGCACGAAATTGCGGCGGAGTTTTTCCGCAAGCAGTTGCAGTCCTCCGAAGCCGCGCCGCTTCGTGAACTGATGCGCCAGCGCGGCGTGAAAGCCTCCACCATTGACGAGTTCGGCCTGGGATACGCCCCCGCCGGACCCAGCGCGCTGGCAACGCTGCTCCGCAAGGAAGGGTTTTCGCCAGAAGAGTTGGAACCCAGCGGCCTGGTGATCCGGCGCGATGCGGGCGGGTTCCTTGACCGCTTCCGCGGGCGGTGGATATTCCCCATCACCTCGGAGACCGGCAAGGTGGTGGCCTTCGGAGGCCGGGCTCTGGGGGATGAGCAGCCGAAGTACCTCAACTCGCCGGAAACCCCGCTCTATTCCAAGAGCCGGACGTTGTATAACCTGTCCCGCAGCCGGGAGGCCATTCGGAAAGCCAACCGGGCGATTCTCGTCGAGGGCTACATGGACGCCATCGCAGTGCACCAGGCCGGGGTCCCCAATGTGGTGGCCAGTTGCGGGACGGCGCTGACCTCCTGGCAGGCGCGCCTGCTGGCCAAGTATGCCAATGAAGTGATCGTCAACTATGACCCCGACTCGGCGGGCGTGGCGGCCACCGACCGGTCCCTGCAAATTCTGCTGGAGGAGGGGCTCACGGTGCGGGTGCTGCGGCTGACCGGCGGCCTGGACCCAGACTTGTTTATCCGCGAGAAAGGGCCGGACGCCTACCGGGCGGCGCTAGAAGCAGCCCCGCCGTTCTTTCATTATCTGGTAGGGCGCGCCTTGGAACTGCACGGGACGGCTTCGCCGGAGGCCAAGCTCGGCAGCGTGAACTTCATCTTGCCTTACCTGTCACGGGTCCAGAACACGCTGATCCGCAGCGAGTTGATGGCCGATATAGCCCAGAAGCTGGATATCCACGGGGGGGCCCTCCGGGAAGCGTTCCAAAAGGCCGCCCTGGCGCAGCAGCCGGTCATCTCGGCGCCACCTCCAGCGATGGCCAGTGTCCCGCTGGCGGAGGCCATGTTGATCCGGCTGTTGCTGGAAGAGCCGGCGGCGCGGCAGGAGATTCCAGCCCTCCTAGAGCGCAGCGATTTGGTCGATGAGATGGAGTGCGGCGCCATTGTCGCCGGCTTGCTGAGGATGATCGCCGCAGGCGCACCGCCGGATTTAACCGCTCTGTCGGACCGCTTGGCGCCGGAGCAGCAAAGGGTGCTGGCGGAGATCGCCTTCGACAAGGAGGCCGGCCCTGTATCTTGCAGCGAAATAAAGAGTTATATATTGGCATTGGAGCGAAGGCGGCTCCAGCGGTTGCGCGATGCGGTGCAGCGCCGGGTCCTGGACGCTCAAAAGGCGCAGAACCACCCGCTGGTTGTGGACCTGCTTCGAGAGCAAAAGGAGCTTGACAGAAAGCTAAGGGAATTGCTATAAGTAGCGATTTCCTCATTGTGGCTGAAACCCTGTTTGAACCATAGACATCCAATAGCTGAGATGGCTCTGGCAGACCACGGATGAAGCGCAAGGCTCGCCCTGCGAGAACGCAGGCCGGCAGCGCGAGTTGGCATCCCGGAACAAACCACGGAATCGCAATCGGCAAAGGGACAGGGAGCATCAGGGAGGCATTTTGGCTATCGAAGACAAATACGATCAGGTGATGGAGCTGATCAACCTCGGCAAGCGGAAGGGCTATCTGCTGTATGACGAGGTGAACGACCTGCTTCCGGCCGACGTCCAGAACTCCGAAGAGATCGAGGATATTCTGGCGACCATCGGCACGGCGGGCATTGAGGTCATTGACGAAAGCCCCAAACTGCCGAGCGAAGAGCACGGGGAAGGCCGCCTGGAAGAGTTCGGTGAGGAAGGAGAACTGGAGCTTCCGCCGGGCGTGCTGGAAAAGACCAATGACCCGGTCCGCATGTATCTGCGGGAGATGGGCACCGTGCCGCTGTTGACGCGCGAAGGAGAGGTGGAGATTGCCCGCCGCATTGAGCGCGGCCAGAACGCCGTGCTGAAGGCCATGTCGCGCTCCCCCATCATCATTCAGGAACTGATCAATGTGGGCAAGGAGGTGCGTTCCGGACAGCGGCCGATCAAAGAAATCCTGGTCTTTAACGACGACGAACTGACCGAGGAACGCCTCCAGGAACGGGCCGAAGAGTTCACCCGGACGGTGGACGAAATCGCCAAGCTGTATAAGAAAGTTCAGGCGCTGCGAGCCCGGTTGGCCAAGATCTCGCGCACCAAGAGGCCTAAGGAATACCGCAAGGTGCGGTTCCAGTTGGCGCGCCACCGCATTCTGATCTCGCGGCTGTATCGAAATCTGGAGTTCACGCCGGCGGAGCATAAGCGGCTGGCCGGGAAAATTCCCCAGACCATGGAAACGCTCGAAGTGCTGGCGCGGCAGCAGCATCACGCCGAGCTGAAGATGAAAACCGCGCGCGGGGCGGCGGCCAAGGAGGCCCGGCGGCACTGGCTGCGCTTGAAGTCCCAGGTGAAAGCCCTGGAGGAGCAGGCGGGAGCCACCACGGCGGAGCTGCGCCGCACCGTGCAGATCATCGCCGAGGGCGAGCGCGAAGCCGAAGCCGCCAAGAAAGATCTCACCGAAGCCAACCTCCGCCTGGTGGTCTCCATCGCCAAGAAGTACACCAACCGCGGGTTGCAGTTCCTGGACCTGATCCAGGAAGGCAACATCGGCCTGATGAAGGCCGTCGACAAGTTCGAGTACCGGCGCGGCTACAAGTTCTCAACCTATGCCACCTGGTGGATCCGGCAGGCCATCACACGCGCCATCGCCGATCAGGCCCGCACCATCCGCATCCCGGTGCACATGATCGAAACCATCAATAAGCTGATCCGCACCTCGCGGCAGTTGGTGCAGGAGTACGGCCGCGAGCCGACCAGCGAGGAGATCGCCAAGCGCATGGACATTCCCGTGGCCAAGGTGCGCAAGGTGATGAAGATCGCGCAGGAGCCCATCTCGCTGGAGACCCCCATCGGCGAAGAGGAAGACTCGCACCTGGGCGACTTCATCGAGGATCACGGCGCGGTCTCGCCCGCCGAGGCGGTCATCAACATCAACCTCAAGGAGCAGACCGCCGGGGTGCTCAAGACGCTGACCCCGCGCGAGGAGAAGGTCATCAAGATGCGCTTCGGCCTGGAGGACGGCAGCGAGCGCACCTTGGAAGAGGTCGGCCAGAGCTTCGCCGTTACCCGCGAGCGCATCCGGCAGATCGAGGCCAAAGCTCTGCGCAAGCTCCGCCACCCCTCGCGCAGCCGCAAGCTGCGGGCCTTCCTGGAGCTCGGCTCCTGGCACGACTAGGGGTGCGTTCCCTTCCGCATCAATCGCCAGAGGGTCCAAGAAGCGCTGGGAAACCCTCTTCAGGCCGCATCGCGGCGCCGCAGCGGGACGGTAACCTGGATGCGGTCGGCGCGCTTGCAAGCCACCGAGAGGTCGTGCGCGGCCTGTAGGCGAAGCCAGTGGTCGGCATTTGACCAACCAGCCTTTTCCAGCCGGATGGCCATGGAGCACAATCGGACTCCACTGCGACAGTACCGAAAATTCTGCCGCGCCTTGAGAGGCTTGCGGTATAGTGGAGGCTGCGGGGAGATGTCCCACCGGGAGTTGTCATGACCGCCGCCGCGACCACCACGCAAGAAGGTTTCCGCTTCGACGAGAAGACTGCGCAGCAGCTCAGCATGATCTACATGACGGAGGACATCCGCGAGATGCAGCGGCAGTTCCGGGTGTGGTTCGACCCCCGGCCGGGAGAGCGCATCCTTGATGTCGGGTGCGGGACGGGGGTGAACTCGCTGGCCATTGCCAAGCTGGTTGGGCCTTCGGGGAAAGTGATTGGCATCGACAACAGCGAGCCGATGCTGAAGCTGGCCCGTCAGGGAGCTGCGGCGGAGAACGTCGAGTATCAGCTCAAGGCCGTCGAGGAGATGGACTTCCCCGACGACAGCTTCGACGGCGTGGTCTGCACTCAGGTGCTTGGCTATCTGGCCGATCCGATTCCGGTGATCCAGTCCATGCTGCGGGTGGTGAAGCCCCAGGGGCGGGTCTTCATCGCCGAGACGGACTGGGACTCGCTGGCCTACTGTATTGCCGACAAGGAGTTGCAGCGCAAAGTCACGCTGGCCTTTGCCGACCACCACGGCGACGGCTGGGTCGGCCGCCGGCTGTACCATTGGTGCGAGGTGGCCGGGGCGCGCAGCATCGAGCTGCACCCCTACACCATCCACAACGCCGAATATTCCGCCCGGCGCTACGGCGGGCCGCTGAGCTACGTCATCCGGGATTACCTGCTGCGCACCAAGAAATGGCCGGAGGCGGAGGTCAAGCGCTGGCTGCAATTGTTGAGCGAGGCGTTTGATGACCGGAGCTATTTCTTCCTGCTGACCCGACTGGTTTGCATCCTTCGCAAATAGCCCCGCCGGGCCCCGGTCTGGCGCAACCCAAGGACCGGTTCGGGCGTCATACCTTTCAGCCGCCGGGCGCGACAAGCGGTTCCAGGGCGGGATTCACCGGGCGGGATCAAACGGGGAGGAGAGCGGCGCCATGACCAAAGGTATTGGATCGCCGGCCCGGCACGCCTGTTGGGCGGGCGGGCTGGCGCTGGCGGGCCTGTTGGCAATGCTTCCGGCCTCTGCGACCGCCCAGGAGGTT
>DATMAF010000471.1:0-4672 GCA_035560315.1 Terriglobia bacterium
CGCTGCCCTCCGAGCACTTCCACCGCCGAGACATCCTTCACCTGCTTGACGGCGTCGCGCAATTGCGCCGCCATCTGCCGCAGCTCCCTGTCCCCGTAGCGCGGGCTCCAGAGCGTCAGCGCCAGGATGGGGATGTCGTCGATGGTGCGCGGCTTCACCAGCGGCAGGGAGGCGCCGGGAGGGATCAGATCAAAGTTGGCTTGCAGTTTCTGGTTGAGCCGGACAATGCTGGCTTCCTCGTCCTGCCCGACGTAGAAGCGCACAATGGCCAGCGCCCGGCCCGGGCTGGTAATTGAATAGACGTATTCGACGCCGGGTATTTCCCACAGCAGGTTTTCCATCGGCGTCGTGACGCGCTGCTCCACCTCCTGCGCGGAAGCTCCGGGAAACTCCACGAACACGTCGATCATCGGGACCACGATCTGCGGTTCTTCTTCGCGCGGAAGCTGCCAGACCGCGAAGGCTCCCAGCAGGATCGAGGCTGCGATCATCAGGGGCGTCAGCTTGGAGTCGAGGAAGGCGCGCGCCAGCCGCCCGGCCCCGCGCAGTGAGGGAGCGCCGTTCACGGTTGGATCTCCACGGGGGCGCCGTCGGAGAGGGAATCCAGGGCCGACGCCGCCACCTGCTCGCCTTCGCTGAGGCCGGACAATACCTCCGCCATCCCGCCGCTCCCGCTGCCAACGGTTACCAGCCGTTTCCGCGCCTTTCCCTCGGCGATGACGTAGACATAGCGCAACTCTCCCTGGCGCAGGATCAGCGCTTCGGGAAGGGACAAGCCGCGGGCTTCGCCCACGTGGAAGCGGGCCCGGCCGAACAGTCCGCCGCGCAGCCGGGGGTTCGCCGGCAGCCCGACACGAACCAGCACGGAGCGCGATCCAGCCTCTGCCCCCGGCTGCATCTCTGCCACACGGCCGGAGACCTCCATCGCAATCGAGGGAATGCTGACCAGAACGGGGCTGCCCACGCGCACCCCCGGACTCTGGCTCTCCGGCAGTGCGACCTCCAGTTGATACTCGCGCGAGTCTTCCAACAGCAGCAGCGGCGTTCCCGGCCCCACGCTGCTTCCGGCATCCACGCTGGTCGAGGCCACGTATCCGGCAAACGGCGCGGTCAGGCGGGTGTAACCCTGGCGGATGCGCGCCGCTTCCAGCGCCGCCGTCGCGGCCGCTTGTTGCGCCGCCACCTGTTCCACGGCAGCCCGGGCGATCTCCAGATGGGCCTGGGCGGATTTGTGGCGCGCCTCCGCCTGGTCAAACTCCTGCCGGGAGACAGAATTTTTCTCGAGCAGTTGTTGGTAGCGCGCGAAGGTTGCGGCAGCCAGTTGCGCTTCCGCCTGCGCGGCTGCCAGACCCTTCTCCGCCTGGAGGCGGCCGCTGGCGGCGGCCTCCAGCGCCGCCTGCGCGCGGCGTAACTCCGCATCGGTTTCGGCCGGGTCCAATTCCACCAGCAATTGACCGGCTTGCACAGCGTCGCCCAACCGCACCGGCACGGCGACTACGGTGGCCTGGAGCTTGCTGGCCAGCGCCGCAATCCGCCGCGATCGAACAGCGCCGGGGGCTTCATAGTATTGCGGCAGCGGCGCAGCGCGCACGGTCAGCGCCTTCACCGGTACCGGGGGCGGGGCCGGGGCGCCGCCTTCCGGGTTCTCGCGCGCGCAGGATTGCAAGAGCAGGCTGCCGCCCAGCGCCGCCATCCATAACCACCGGGAGAGAGATGTGTTTTTCATGGTTGCAACACTTCCGAGGAAGGATCCAGCGTGCCGGCCGCGCGCTCCAGCCGGACGGCGGCCACACGCTGATCGAAAACGGCGGCCAGGTAACGGGTCTTGGCCTCGCTCAGCGCCGTCTGGCTGCGCAGCAGCTCGGTGGAGGTGGCCAGGCCGGCTTCGTAGCGGTTGGCGAGGATGCGATGGCTCTCTTCGGCCTGCGCGACGGCGGCTTCCCCGACATCCAGACGCCGGTTGGCGGCTTGCAACAACAGATACGCCTCGCGCACTTCGAGCCGCAGCGCCGAGAGAACCTGCTGCTGCTCCTGCTCCCGCTGGATCTGTAAATGAGCGGTTTCCGCCAGACGAGCGCGGTCCGCCGCGCCGCGAAACAGGTTCCAGCGCAGCATCGCTCCCGTCATCCAGTTGGAGCCGCCGCGCGCCGCGAAGGTTTGGCGATTCGCCTCCCAGACCCCCACCACGCTGACCTGCGGCAGGAAGGCCGCCCGCGCCAGTTCCCGCTCGGTCCGCGCCAGCGCCAGCGCCATTTGCGCCTGCGCCGCTTCCGGGCGCTGCGCGGCGGCCCGCTGCTCCAGGGGCGAAAGATCCGTTCGCACCGCGGCCGACGGCCGCAGCGGGCTGGACAGATGGTATTGGGTGGCCAGCGGCGCGCCCAGCGCGTTGTTCAATCGCGCCTGCGCCAGATCCAATTCATTCTCCGCGCGGATCAGGCGCTCGTGCGCCTCCGCCCGGCTGACGCGCAGCGAAAGCACGTCGGCGTCCGTCGTCATGCCGGC
Source organism: Terriglobia bacterium (assembly GCA_035560315.1). Taxonomy (GTDB): domain Bacteria; phylum Acidobacteriota; class Terriglobia; order 2-12-FULL-54-10; family 2-12-FULL-54-10; genus DATMAF01. Next base: position 2,503 of record DATMAF010000471.1, read on the forward strand.
TTGCCGCCGCGCCAGCGCCCGCTCCAGGTCCGCTTCCGCGGTGGCCAGGGTTTCCTCCGCCACCCGCCGGTTTTCGCGCGCCAGCACGGCGCCGAAATACGCCTGCGCCACGGCTGCCAGCAGGTCCATCTGGGCTTGCCGCTTTCGCGCCTGCGTCATCTCCAAACCCAGTTGCGCGCTGCGGGAACGGTGCCGGGTCTGGTGGCCGTCAAACAACACCTGTTCCACAGAAAGCTGCGAGGAAAAGTTGGCGAGCGCCTCCGGGCGGTTCAAGCTGTGGAGATCGAAGTTGGAGGCCTGGAAGCGGTGCTGCTCCAGCAGCGAGCCGAACACGTAGACGGGATTGGTTCCCCACTGCACAGACTCCGAATAATTGATGGTGGGGAAGTATCCCGCCTTGGCGCCGTGGAGGCGCTCGCCGGCGCCCTGCTCGGCGGCCTCCAGCGCGCGCAAACCGGGGTTCTGCTCCAGGGCCATCGCGATGGCCTGCGTCAGGCTCAAGGATTTCTGCGCCCACAGCGGCCGGCTCCCCCCATGACCCAACGCGCCGGTCGCAAGAAGCAGAAAGATCAGGGGCGGAGCGGATCTGCGCAGCTTGCGCATCCTCCGCGAGCCATGTTCCCGTAGTTCCATCCCTCCGTCAGGAACTTCCTTTCTCGGATCGTTTTGGGGCATACCTCCTCTCCCTTCAGGACCGGTCGGTTGCGATTCCTTCTTGCAAGATTCCGGCCATCGCCATTGTATCGTTACGACCGCGCGGCTCGTCAGGTTTTCAAGCACCACCAGATGCCCGGTTCCTGTGTGCGCCAACGGAGCGACCTGTGGAAACGAAAAAGGTGTCCGTTCTGCGTGAAATCCCGCAGGCAGGCACAGGTTAGGGAGCCGTGTCGTGCTTTGGCGTTACCGCCGAGGATGGGTCGCCATTGGCAAGTTCTTTCTCGATGTTTCGGAAGAAGGTTCCGATCAGCTGGCGCGCAATGCCATGCAGGAGGCGCTGTCCGACGGAGGCAATCAGGCCTCCCACGTGCGCCTCGCCGCGGATGGCCAAGCGGGTTTGCCGCCCCTCCTGGGGAATCAGTCCGATGGCCGCTTCTCCGCGCACGAAACCGGGCTTACCGCTGCCCTCCACCGACATCCGGTAGCTGGAGTAGGCGTTTTTTTCGCTGAGGCGCACCTGCCCCGTGTAGGTACCCTTCACCGAGGCGACGCCGATCTTCAGCGTTGCGACGTAGTGATCCTGGCCGTCTTCTTGCATTTGTTCGCAGCCGGGAACGCATCGCTGCAAACGAACCGGATCGAGCAGGACGTCCCACAGTTCCTGCGGGCCGGCGGGGAAAACATGGTCGACTTCGAGTTTCAACAAGATCCTCGCAACGGCCGGGAACTTCTGCCGGAAGGAGCGCTTCCCGGCCCCGCGCGGCGGCCAGCGCCGCGGAAATCCGATGGTGATTATAGCTCACCGCTGCGGAATCACAGGCAGAACGGGCCGCTTCAGAGAGCAACGCTCTTGCGGACCCATCGCACGGCGGGAGGAACGAATACGATGAGAGTTGCGAGAGCCAGCAACGTAGCCGACAGCGGCTCCCGGAAGAACACCGTGGCGTCGCCTTGCGAGATCGCCAGAGCGCGGCGGAATTGCTGCTCGGCCAAGGGGCCAAGAATCATCCCGATGATGGCCGGGGCCACCGGCACACGGAACCGCCGCATCAAGAATCCCACCCCGCCGATGCCGTACATCAGCCCGACATCAAACACCGAATTGTTCAGGCTGTAGGTGCCGAGGGTGGCAAAGACAAGGATGCCGCCGTAGAGCAGCGGCTGGGGAATCTCCAGCAGCCGCGCCCATAGGGGAGCCAGCGGGAGGTTCAGGACCAGCAGCATGAAGTTGCCAATGTAGAGGCTGGCAATCAATCCCCACACCAGTTCGGGATGGGAGGCGAACAGCAGCGGGCCCGGCTGCAAGTTATACTCCTGAAAAGCCGCCAGCATGACGGCGGCAGTGGCCGAGGTGGGCAGCCCCAGCGTCAGCAGCGGCACCAGAACGCCGGCCGCGGAAGCGTTGTTGGCGGCCTCGGGACCGGCCACGCCTTCGATGGCGCCTTGGCCGAACTCCTCCGGGCGCGGGGAGAGCCGCCGCTCCAGCCAGTAGGAAAGAAAGGTGGGAATCTCC
>DATMAF010000472.1:0-2005 GCA_035560315.1 Terriglobia bacterium
CCCCCGCCGGACTGCTGGCCCGGCAGCGTTCCGCCCGCCTGTCCTGCGATGTAGACCCCGGTGGGATCGGCCGACACCCCGAAGCCTTCATCCAGGCTTGCGGAGCCGAACTGCCGCGTCCACAACTCGTTGCCGTCCGCATCGTACTTGCGGACGAAGGCATCCGAGCCGCCGGCGCCGGATTGGCCCGGCAAGATGCCGGAGACGGTTCCCGCCATGTAAAGATTGCTTCCGTCGGTGGCGATGGCATTCACCCTCGCGTTGCTGGAGGCTCCGAACTGGCGCGTCCATACCGCGTTCCCGTTGGCATCGTACTTGCGAACAAACGTGCCGGCTTCGGACTGGCCGGGAAGCAGCGGCGCCGGGGGACCGGAAAGATACAAGTAGCTTCCATCGGAAGCCAAGCCAGTGACACCCGGAATGCTGCCGCTTGAGGAAGCGATCTCCCAAATCAAATTGCCGTTGAGATCATATTTGCGGAGAAACCCCGAATTGGCCCCCGTCGCGGAGCCAGCCACATAGACTGCGCTGGAATCCGCCGCCACCGCTTTCGCCGCGACGATTTCATTGGCTCCCCCGAACTGCCGGGTCCAAAGCAGATTCCCGCTGGCGTCATACTTGCGCAGGAACCCTTCGGCCTGCGCTGTGGTGCCGCCGATCATGCCGGCGAAATAGACGCCGCTGGCGTTGGCAGCCACGGCAAGGCCCTCGTCCGTGTTGGGCGTTCCAAACTGGTCGGACCACAGGAGCAGGCCATCGAAATTATACTTGCGGACGATCACATCGGAGTTCACGGGAATCCCCTGTCCGCCAGGGCTGGTGGTGCCAATGACATAAACGCCGGAGGGCGCCACGGCGACGCCGTTGGCCTGATCCATCTGGGCGCTTCCGAACTGCCGGGTCCAGCGCGTGGTTTGCGCCGCCGCCGGCAGAGCGGCTGCCCCGGCCAGCAGAAGCAACAGTGCGAAACCCTGGTGGCGAACAGGATTCTTGGCCATCTCCCTTGCCCCGCCGGGCTGTCACAATCGGATGTGGAACTCTGTCACGCCGGATTCTAACACGGGGCAGCGCCGCCTCCCGGGCTGCTCCGGTGCCCGAATGGTCACAAAGAGGGAACATAAGAGCAGGAACCCTCTCCCTGCCGGGCCGTTCTCCGATATGACACAAAGAGATGGTTTCGCAAGGCCGCTGCTTGTATGGGGCGCGGTGGGGCGATGCTATAATTGCCCTGCGCGCTCCAAGGAGAGGACATGGCTTCAGTCCCCAGAAACAACAAGAAGATCCTGGTGGTCGAGGATGACCCCGGGATCCTGAAAGTCGTGTCCCTGGCCTTGACGAAGGGTGGCCTTGATGTCATCACCGCCTCCGACGGAGAGGCCGCGCTGCAAGTGGTCCAGAAAGAGGAACCCCATGCCATCTTGCTGGACATTAACCTGCCTAAGATGGACGGCCTGACCTTGTGCAAGAAGCTCAAGGAAGACTGGCGCACGGCCGCCATTCCGGTCGGTTTCGTCAGCGCCCAGGTGGAAACCGCCTATTACAAGGAAGCCAAAAAGATGGGCGGCCTGCTGTTTCTCCCAAAACCATTCAACCCCGACAAGCTGCTCAACTTCGTGCAGCTGTTGCTGGCTTCCCGTAAAGAAATCGAATAAGGAACCGACCGGCCGCCCCTGCCAAGAGCGACGCCCGCGGAGGTTATAATCTCACCGGCGCATCCACCGTATGGCCAGTTCCGTTTCATCGTCGCACCCCGCAGGGATTGAGGCGCTTTCCAACGAGCAAACCCCTATGCCGCTGCTGGCCGGCGCCGGGCTTGCCGTGGGGGTGCTGCTGACAGCCTACTTGGGCCGATCCTTCGGCTGGCGTCATGGCCTGCTCTTTGTCGTGGGGGTGCTGGCAGGAGCGATTCTGTACCACGCTTCCTTCGGATTCACCTCCGCCTGGCGGGTGCTGCTGGCCGACCGGCGTTCCGCCGGCTTGCGGGCGCAAATGTTGATGCTGGGGC
>DATMAF010000473.1:0-4386 GCA_035560315.1 Terriglobia bacterium
CTCCGGCAGGGAGGAAACGCTGGAGGTGACCACCGGAGTGCCCTGCGCCATCGCCTCCAGCGGCGGCAGCCCGAATCCTTCATGCAGCGAGGGAAACACGAACACTTCGGCGGTCTGATAAAAAACGCGCAGGATCGCCACCGGCACGTAGCCCAGAAAGCGGACGTGCTCCTCCATGCGGGTGCGGATCACCGAGCGGCGCAACTCGGGATGCTCGCTCAGCTCGTCGCCAATGATCAGCAGCTTCAGATTGGCGAATTTGCGGTGGTCGCGCAGTTCTCCCTTCAGCACCGCGAAGGCCTCGATCAGCCGCGGCAGATTCTTCTGGGGCCGGGCGCTGCCCACATAGAGCAGGAAGGGGTCCACCACCTGGTAGCGTTCCAGCACCAACTGCTGCTCTTCCCGGCGGGCCAGATGAATGAACCGCTCGTCGATGGCGTTCTCGACTACGACAATCTTGCCGGCGGGAATGCCGAAAAGGTTTTCCAAGTCCCGCTGCGTGGCCCGGGAAACGGCCATGATCCGGCGCGCCCGGCTCAGCGTGCGCCGCACCAGCCGCCAGCGGACGGTGTGCCGCCAGCCGCTCTGCCGGGCGTAAATGAAGTCCGCCACATCGTGCACCGTCATCAGATACGGGTACGGCACCAGCAGCGCCGGCCGCAGGTTGGGGAAGTGCAGCAGGTGGATGGAATACCCTTGCAGCAAGCGGTCGAGCTGTACCCCTTGCAGCCATGATTCCCGGGATTCCGGCCAGGACAGGACGTGAAAATTTTTGGGCAGCGCGGCCACCTGGGCGATCTTCTCCGGGTCGCCCAGCAGCACATAGCGGTTTTTCAGATCCCGCGCCGCCAGGGTCCGAACCAGGTTGCGGATGTAGGTTCCGACTCCGAAATCCTCGATGCGCCGAACGTCGATCGCGATGTTCATGGAACTTGCCAGCAAGGCCCGCGCGCCGACCCGCGATCAGGACCGCAGCCAGCGGTAGAGCGGAAACTGTTCCGTCAGCGCCAGCACGCGCTGGCGCACCGCGGCAATGCGGGCCGCATCGTGCGGGTGGCGCAACACCTCGGCAATATAGCCGCCGATCTGCTCCATCTCGGCTTCCTTCATGCCGCGGGTGGTTACGGCCTGGCTGCCCAGGCGAATGCCGCTGGGGTTCATCGGCGGGTTGGTGTCGAAGGGAATGGTACTGCGGCTGACGGTTATGTGAGCCTCGTGCAGGGCTGTTTCGGCCTCCTTGCCGCGCACCCCCTGGGAGAAAACGTCCACCACCATCAGGTGGGTGTCCGTGCCTCCGGAAACCACATGAAAACCCTCCGCCATCATTTTTCGGGCCAGCGCCTTGGCGTTGGCGGCTACCTGCCGCTGATATTGCTGAAACTCCGGCTGCATGGCCTCCAGGAAGCAGGTGGCTTTGGCCGCCATGATGTGCACCAGCGGCCCGCCCTGCATTCCTGGAAACACGGTCTTGTCAATGGCCTGCGCGTAGGCCGCCTTGCACAGGATCATCCCGGAGCGCGGCCCGCGCAGCGTCTTGTGGGTCGTGCTGGTCACAATATCCGCATAGGGCACCGGCGAAGGATGCACCCCCGCAGCCACCAGGCCCGCAAAATGCGCCATGTCCACCAGCAGCAAGGCTCCCACTTTGTCGCAGATCTGCCGCATCCGCGCAAAGTCGATGATGCGGGCATAGGCGCTGCCGCCCGCGACGATCAGCTTGGGCCTTTTCTCGACGGCCAGATTTTCCAGTTCCTCGTAGTCAATCGTCTCGGTCTCGCGACTAACCCCGTAGGGAACGACCGTGTAGGTCTTGGCGGAAAAATTCACGGGGCTGCCGTGAGTCAGATGCCCGCCATGCGCCAGGTTCAGGCCGAACATCACATCGCCGGGCTGGAGCACCGCGGCATAAGCCGCCATGTTGGCCTGGCTGCCGGCGTGAGGCTGCACATTGACGTGCTCGGCTCCGAACAGCTTCTTGGCGCGCTCGATGGCCAGGGTTTCCACCCGGTCGGCCCACTCGCAGCCGCCATAGTAGCGCTTGCCGGGATAGCCTTCGGCGTACTTGTTGGTAAAGACCGAGCCGGCCGCCTCCAGCACCGCCTGGGAGACAAAGTTCTCGCTGGCAATGAGCTCCAGATGGTCGTGCTGCCGCTGCGTTTCCCGGCCAATGGCCTCGGCCACCTCCGGATCCACTTCCGCCAGGCTCCTCGACATTCGCTGCTCGATTTCGCTGACCGGCTCTGTGGCGCGCACGGTTCCCCCCTTTGGGATCACAAATATGGATTGCCCGTTTCCAGTATACAACGGGGCCTGAGCTCTGGCCTTGCCGCAACGGGGCTTCCGCCGCCGGCGCCCCCGAAGGCTGCATTCCATTGCGGGAGTGGGGTAACATGAAGGAGCGAAGCGCAAACCGCGCCAAGGCATTGCACGGGCTGGAAAGCCCGTTGCGGGAGGACGGGGATTCCCCCATGGGCGCCATACACATCCGCGATGTTTCCAAGTGCTACCCCATCTACCGGCGCCCTTCCGACCGTCTGAAAGAGCTGCTGACGCTGAACCGCCGCTGCTACCACAAAGAGTTCTGGGCCTTGCGCAACATCTCGATGGAGATCGAAAAAGGCGTCACGTTCGGGCTGGTCGGCGAGAACGGCTCCGGAAAAAGCACCCTGCTGCAATTGATCGCCGGCATTGTGCAGCCCACTCAAGGACAACTGGACGTCCGGGGGCGCGTTTCGGCCTTGCTGGAACTTGGCTCCGGATTCAATCCGGAATTTTCCGGTCGAGAAAACGTCTTTCTCAGCGGAACCATCCTGGGGCTTTCCCGGCAGGAAATCGGGCGCCTTTATCCGGAGATCGAGCGGTTCGCCGAGATTGGGGAGTTCATCCACCAGCCGGTCAAGACCTACTCGAGCGGCATGATGGTGCGGCTGGCCTTTGCGGTGGCCATCAGCGTCGATCCGGACATCCTGCTGGTGGACGAAGCCCTGGCCGTGGGCGACATCTATTTCCGCCAGCGGTGCATGAGAAAAATTCACGAATTGCAGCGACGCGGCGTGACGATTGTGTTTGTCTCGCACAGCGCCGTGGACATCAAGAGCCTGGCCCAGCGCGCCGCCTGGCTGGACCACGGGCGCCTGGTAGAGTGCGGTGAGCCGGACCGCGTGGTGGGCCGCTATCTGGCAGCCATGGTGGAACGGGATGCGGAATACCGCCGACATGCCGCCCCCGCCGGCCAGCCGCCGGAGGCCCGTCGCGGCGCGCCGGTGCAGGCGCCGGAAGTGGTCACCTCCATCCCCCACAACGACGGCCGGCACGGCAATCAGGCCGCCGAAATTCTGGGAATCGCCGTGCTTTCGGAAACCGGTGAAGAGCTGGCGCTGCTGCCGCAGAACGCGCGCATCGTGGTGCGCATCAGCGTGCGGGCGCGCCGGGAAGTCGCCCTGCCCATTGTGGGTTTTCTGATCCGCAATCATCTGGGGGTGGAACTGGCCGGCACCAATACCGCGCTCGAAGAAGTGGAGCTGCCCCCCTTCGCTCCCGGCGATATCTACACCATCGACTTCCACCTCGACCTGCCGGAACTCTATCCGGCGCACTTTTCCTTCACCCCGGCGGTGGCGGACGGCACCATGGAAAGCTATCAGATTTGCGACTGGGTGGAGAACGCCGTCACGCTGCAAGCGGAAAAGGGGCGCAAGGTGTACGGCTTTCTCCGCCTGCCGTGCCAGGTTCGCGTCAACGCGGCCGCACGCAGCGGCGCGCCCGTGGGAGAGCGGCGATGAACTTCACCGGCGAGCGCGTCATCCCGGGCGCAGTGAACGCCGACCTGTTGAACGAACATCTGGCCCGCTACGTCTTCGCGGCAGCCTATGTCGCCGGCAAGCGGGTTCTGGATGTGGCCTGCGGCTCCGGCTATGGCGCCGCCATCCTGGGCCAGACGGCGCTGCGGGTGGTCGGGGCGGATATCGCCCGCGAGGCGGTCGACTATGCCCGGAACCACTATGCGGCGCCGAATACGGCCTTTGTGCAGGCCGATTGCCTCTCCCTGCCCTTCCGGCCGGCGGAGTTTGATGTGGTGGTGGCCTTTGAAATTATCGAGCACATCGGCGACGGCGTGGCTTTTTTACAGGAAATGCGCCTCCTGCTGGCGGCGATCCAGACCGGCGGAGTTTTCGCTGCCGTTCTGCTGCCGGAACGCCGGAGGATGTTCGGCCAGGTTCCCGGCCTGCGCGGCGTCCGCCACCAGCAGGCCGGCCACATGGTTTTGCAGCAACACGGCGCAGTGAGGGAAAACCACCCGCAGCAGCTCCCGGAATTCGGCATAGGAGTATTCCCGTTCATGGAACGGGTTCACCTCGCCGCGGTCTTCCGTGTAGTAGAGGCGGT
>DATMAF010000474.1:0-5086 GCA_035560315.1 Terriglobia bacterium
TCCGCGACGAGGCGAACATTCCCGCTGGCCTGGAAGCGGCTCAGCTCCCCGGACTCATTCAGGCGGATCCGGAACACATCGCCCGTGACCGTGTGCTGTTCCGCGCCAGCGGAGCGAGGCAGCAACTCCAGCCGCGGTGCGCCCGTAATCGTCGCCTCTTGCAACTGGTTGCTGCCCGGCGCCGGAAACAATTCCGCCGCCCCTCCGGAAAGCGATTGCTCCCCGCCGCCCGCTGCTGCCTCCGGCCCGCGGTGAAAGCTCATCCGCACTTCGCGCCAGGCTTGCAGGCGCTCCAGCAATCCATCCGCGTCCCGAAACAGGAGGGATACCTCTTGCGCAGCGCCCTCCCGGCGGTTCCCTCCCCCCGGCCGGGCCATCTGCCAGGAAACGCGTTCTTTCAGGGTCAGAGAGCGCATCCGCCCATTCGGTTCGAGCAGCAAAGTCCCGCTCTCCGCGTTGGCCTGGAGGAAAGCATTGGTGGTTTCCTGCGTCGCCGCCACGCCGCCGGCAAGCGTCATTTGCCTCACGCGCCGTCCGGCATCCAGCGCGATCTCGCCGCGGGCGGCGCGAATCCGCTGCGGCCCGCGCGCAACAGCAACGGAGTGTTCCAGCACCGCTTTCCCTGTTTCGCGGACCAAATGGGCCGTCCCGGCATGCACCACCACCGGCTCGCGCGCGGAAGCGGCTCCGGCATCCCCGCGGAACTGAAAACTGACCCCGGCTTTCAAGGTCAATATCTGCTTGCCGGGATCGTAGGCGGCCCCTTGCGATCTCCCCTCCCCCTGGGGCAACACAAAGCGCACGGGAGCGTCGGTGGAAGCAAGGCCGGTGCTCTGTTCGAACGACAGACGCGAGGTGAAAATGGAAATGGCTGTCGCCGGCGCATCCGCGCCGCCGGCCATCGTTCCCGGCTGCGGAATCGTGAACTGCATCTCCACATCCCCCGGAATCCAGATGGAGGAGGCTGCCGGATCGTAGTAGCACTCCGGGCTGGCGATGCGGTCCCGGCGGGAGCCGTCTTTTCCATAGATCACCACCGCCACGTTGCGCAGCAACGCTTGGCCAGTGTTTTCAAAATTGGTCACCTGCTCCGCGGTGATCGTATAGAGGGTGTTCTCGCCGAGGGTTTTGGAAAGGGAAAAGGAGCGCGTCTGCTGGCTCACTTCCTCGGCCACGGGAGCGGGGTCGGGAGCGGGCGGCGGCGGGCGGCGGTAGAGATAGCTGCTCACCGTCCCTGTCAGGACCGCCGCAATCGCCGCCAAGACATAGGCGCGGGCGCGCCGCACGCGCCAGGGAGTGAGCATCTACCACCTCTGACTTCACTATAGGCGATTCCCCGGTCCCGTACAATCCAGATGGTACTACAATGGGATGAAACCTCCCGGGCCGGAGGAGCGTTGCGAGGCATCCATGCATCCGCGTATTGAGAACAAAGTCGCCGTGGTCACCGGAGCCAGCCGCGGCATTGGCTACCGCATCGCCGAGCGGCTGCTCGAGGAAGGCGCCAAGGTGATGATCTGCTCGCTCCACCAGCACAGCCTGGAGGAGGCCTTGAGCGCACTGCGCAAGAAGGCCGGCCAATGCGTGGAGGGAATGAAAACGGATGTTCGCGACTACCGGCAGGTGGAGGCGTTCATGGCCGCTTGCGAGCGCTCCTTTGGCGGCATCGATATTCTGGTCAACAACGCCGGCATCGGCATCTTTCGCTCCGTGGAGCGCCTGACGCCGGAAGAGTGGGATGCAGTGATCGCCACCAACCTCTCCGGGCCGTTTTACTGTGTCCGCGCCGCCGCGCCCCGCCTGAAACGCCGGGGCGGCGGCTACATCTTCAACATCAGCAGCCTGGCCGGCAAGAACGCGTTTGCGGGCGGCGCCGCTTACAACGCCTCCAAGTTCGGGCTCAACGGGTTCAGCGAAGCGATGATGCTGGATCTGCGGTACGAAAATATCCGCACCACCTATATCATGCCGGGCAGCGTGGACACCGCCTTTGCCGGCGCGGCCGGGGCGGCCTCCTGGAAGATTTCCCCCGACGATGTGGCGCAGATTGTGATCGATCTGCTGAAGTCCGACCCCCGCTCCATGCAAAGCCGGGTGGAGATCCGTCCCTCCCAGCCCCCGCGCCGGTAAGGCGAAGCCAGCCGCGCGCCCGGCGCGGCGGCAGCGGTCCCTTGGCCAGCGCGCCGTCTCGGTCCGCGCCTCCGGGATTTCCGGCCGGGATTGCTGTCGCGGCAACCGTCAGAACAGCGGCTTCAGCTTGCGGTAAGTGTCTTCGAGCGCCTCCGGCAGGACCCGTGTTTCCCCGATCACGGTGAGGAAGTTGGAATCCGCATGCCAGCGCGGCAGCACGTGCATGTGGATGTGGTCGGCGATGCCCGCTCCGGCGCTCTTGCCGAGATTCATCCCCAGATTGATCCCCTCCGGCTTATAGGCAATCTGCAAGGCCTGCTCCGCCTTGCGCGTCAGCATGGCCAGCTCTATCCAGGTGGCGTCGTCGGTTGCCGCCAACTGGCCAATGTGCTGAAAGGGGGCAATCATCAGGTGGCCGCTGGTGTACGGGTAAATGTTCAGGAGGACGAAGTTATTCAACCCGCGATAGAGGATGAAATTCCGCTCGTCGTTGTCTTCGCTCGCCTTCTGGCAGAAGACGCAGCCGGAAGACGGTTTCTCCTCCGTCACGTAGCGGTAGCGCCAGGGACTCCACAAATAATCCATAAGGGGGCGCGCGCCGCCAGCGGAGATTCGCTACGGCTCCCGGCCGGCGCGGATTACGCTTGTCGCTGGGTTACTTCAGAGGCCGGTCGCGCGGCCCCGCCCGAGGCGTTGATCAGGTCTTTCAGTTCCTTGCTGGGCTTGAAAAAGGGAATGCGCTTGGGGGGGACGTCGACGCGGGCGCCGGTCTTGGGATTGCGCCCCACGCGCGCCCGGCGCTCCCGGGTACGGAAGCTTCCGAAGCCGCGAATCTCAATCTTATCCGCTTGGCGCAGCGCCTTGACGATGCTCTCAAAGATCGTCTCCACGATCACTTCTGAATCCTTGCGGCTCATTTCCACCGTGCGGGAGACTTCCTCGATCAGGTCCGCCTTAGTCATGGTGATGCCATCTCCTCCCCCGCCCTGTCCAGCGCCATCGGGACCCAGAGCGCCGGGGTTCTAAGAATGCCTTGAACGACGCCGTTCCCCACCTCTTCGCGCTCCCCGTTCCCCCCGCTCAGAGCAGAACGCTTCGGAACCGGCGCGAAAATTTAGTATGCCCTGCCCCGCCGCCAGATGCAATATGGCAGCGCGGTTGCTCTTGCCTTGCAGGCGCAAGGTCGGCGGAGCAGGCAGCAGCCCCCTGGCGAACGCTAGTTGCGCGTCGGGTTGCGTTCCTTCATTGCCATCAATTCGCCGATATTGGTGGTCGCCCCGGAACTGGTGTGCTGCGGCTTGGGCGCTTTCTCCGGCGCCGGGCGCGGCGGTTCTTCGTGAAGCGCCTTCAGGCTGAGGCCGATCTTCCGCTCCGCCGGATTGATCTTGATGATCCGAAACTCCTGCTCCTGGCCGGTTTCCAACGGGATGTTTTTCCGCTCCACCGGGTCTGAGGAAATCTCCGAGATGTGACACAACCCTTCCAGCCCTTCGGCCAGCTCGACAAATACGCCAAAGGTGGTCTTGCGCGCCACCTTCCCCTTCACAACGCTGCCCACCTCATGGCTGTTGCAGAATGTCTCCCAGATATCGGGTTGGAGTTGCTTGATGCCGAGCGACAGCCGCTGGTTCTCCGGATCGATGCTCAGGATCACCGCCTGCACGGTCTCCCCTTTTTTCAGGACTTCCGACGGATGCTTGATGCGCTGCGTCCAGGAAAGGTCGGAGACGTGCACCAGCCCGTCGATGCCGTCTTCCACTTCGATGAAGGCCCCGAAATCCGTCAGGTTCCGCACCTTGCCCTGCACGATGGATCCGACTGCCAGACGCTGCGCCAAGCTGTGCCAGGGATTCGGTACCGCCTGTTTCAATCCCAGCGAGATGCGGCGGTCCTTGGGGTTCACTTCCAGGATGACGGTCTCCACCTGGTCGCCGCGCGAGACAATTTTCGAGGGATGCCGCAAGCGCTTGCTCCAGCTCATTTCGGAGATGTGCACTAAGCCCTCCACGCCCGGCTCCAGTTCCACGAAAGCGCCGTAATCGGTGACGTTCAGCACCTTGCCCTTGATCCGGTCTCCCGGATGGTACTTGTCGGCGACCGCGGCCCAGGGGTCTTCGGTCAGTTGCTTGAGGCCCAGCGAGACGCGTTCCTTCTCAGGATCGAATTTCAGCACCTTGACCTGAATTTGCTGGCCAACGGAGACCACTTCGGAGGGCTTCCCCACCCGCCCCCAGCTTAAGTCCGTGATGTGCAACAATCCGTCGATCCCGCCCAGGTCCACAAAGGCCCCGTAATCGGTGAGGTTTTTGACCGTCCCGGTCAGAACCGCGCCCTCCTGGAGCTGGGACAGGACGGCCTGCTTGCGCCGCCGGTGTTCCTCCTCCAGAACCAATTTGCGCGACAGGACAATATTGCCGCGCTTGCGGTTGACTTTGATAACTTTGCAGGAGACCTCCTGGCCCAGCAGCGCGTCCAGGTTCCGTACCGGACGGAGGTCGATCTGCGAACCGGGCAGAAAGGCGCGCATGCCGACATCGACCGCCAGTCCCCCCTTGGTTTTTTCGATGACCACCCCGGTGATCGGAGTTTGCTGCTGGTAAGCCGTTTCGATGTCGCTCCAGGCGCGCATACGCCGGGCCTTGGCATAGGAGAGCGTGACATAGCCGTCGCGCTCCTCGGTCGATTCCATCAAGCAGTCGATTTCATCGCCCGGCTGCACCTTGAGATTCCCTTGCGCATCGCGGAACTCCTCCAGCGGGATCACCCCTTCGCACTTGTAGCCCACATCCACGATCACTTCCGAGGCCGTCAGCTTCACCACATGGCCCTTCAGCACCGAGCCGGTGGCCGGTTGCGCATATTCCGGATAGGAATCGAGCATTGAGTTGAAGGCGTCCGCATCCCGCTGCCCCGCCTCCGGTTCCGCAGCGGCGGTTCCGAGGGCCTCGCTGGCGGC
>DATMAF010000475.1:0-13639 GCA_035560315.1 Terriglobia bacterium
ACCCGCCCGCGCAACTGGTAGAGTTCCGCCAGGCCCATCCGGTCGGCGCGGTTGATGATGATGGTATTGACCAGCGGGATGTCGAGGCCGTTCTCGATGATGGTGGTCGCCACCAGCACATCCGTCTCGTGCCGCAGGAATTGCAGCATCACTTTTTCCAGATGCCGCTCGTTCATCTGCCCATGCGCCATCGCCACACGCGCCTGCGGCGCCAGCTTCCGCACCAGCGAAGCCATCGCCGGAAGCGACTGCACGCGGTTGTGCACAAAATAAACTTGCCCGCCCCGCTCCAGTTCCTGCGCCAGCGCCGCGCGGATGAGCGACTCGCTGAAGGGCGCCACCACCGTCTGCACCGCCAGCCGGTCGCGGGGGGGCGTTTCAATCAGCGACATGTCGCGCAAGCCCGCCAGCGCCATATGCAGCGTGCGCGGAATGGGCGTGGCCGAGAGCGACAGCACGTCCACCGACCGCTTCATCGCCTTGATGCGCTCCTTGTGGCGCACCCCGAAGCGCTGCTCTTCGTCCACGATCAGCAGCCCCAGGTCATGAAACACCACGTCGTTTGAGAGCAGCCGGTGCGTGCCGATGACTACGTCCACCTTGCCGGCCTCCAGTTCGCGCAGGACCTTCTTCTGCTCGGCGGCCGTGCGGAAGCGGCTGAGCAACTCGACCCGCACGGGAAAGGCCGCAAAGCGGCGGCGGAAGGTCTCATAGTGCTGATAAGCCAGCACCGTGGTCGGCGTCAGCACCGCCACCTGCTTGGAGTGCAGCGCGGCGCGGAAGGCGGCGCGCATGGCCACCTCCGTCTTGCCGTAGCCCACATCGCCGCACACCAGCCGATCCATCGGACGCTCCTGCTCCATATCGCGGCGGACCTCTTCCATGGTCCGCCGCTGGTCGGGCGTCTCCTCGAACTCAAAGGATTCTTCCAGCTCCTGCTGCCACGGGTTGTCATCCGTGAAGGCGAACCCGGGGGCGGTCTCGCGGCTGGCGTAAAGCTTGAGGAGTTCTCCGGCCATCTCCTGCATGGCTTTCTGGACGCGGGCCTTGGTGCGCGCCCAGGTGGCGCCGCCCAGCCGGTCCAGTTGCGGATGGGCTCCCTCCCTGGCGCGGTACTTCTGGACCAGGTCCAGGCGCGTCAGCGGGACGTACAGCCGGTCGTTGTCCTTGTATTCGAGCTCCATGAACTCCTGCGGCATCCCGTCGGCGACAAGCTCCTTCAGTCCCCGATAGAGGCCGATGCCGTTCTCGACATGAACCACGTAGTCGCCCGGCTCCAGGTCGCGGAAGTCCGAGAGAAACGTCGAGATGTGCGAGCGCGGAGCCGCCGGTCGGGCGGCGACCGGGGAGGCGTCGAACAGCTCATGGGAGCCGAGAACGACGATCCGGCAGTCGGGCAATAAGACACCCTGCGGGAGAGCGCCGCGCGCCAGCCAGCAGGCCGGGACCGAACAGTCCTCCTCTGCGATGCGCTCCCATGAGGCGGGGACATCCAAGGAGGGCTCGGCTTTGCGGAAGGGCAGGCGATGCTCGGCGAACAGTTCCGCCAGCCGCTCGGTTTCGCCCGGCCCGCTGGTCAGGAATACGATGCGGTACTGTTGCGCCAGCAAGGCATGCATTTCTTTGAGGCAGCGGTCGAGATTGCCGTGGAAGCTCGGGGCGGGGCGGGTGGAAAAATGAAATGAAGCCGTGGATTCCTGGTCGGCCGGCAACCGCAGTTCTTCGGCGAACACCACCGGCCGTTGCCGACCCAGCTCCAGAAGCTGATCCCAGCGCAGGTAAAACGCCCCCGGCGGCGGGACAACGGCGCCTTCCTCGCGGGCCTGCTGGAACTCGGCCTCCAGCAACAGCCACAGCCGTTCCATCTCGCCTCGCAATTCGGCCGGTTCGTCCAGGAACAGGATGGCTTGCGGAGACAAGTCCTGCACGGTGTGCGTCAGGGGCTGCACCAGAGGGACCAGGAACTCCCAGCCGGCAAACAGCTCTCCGCCCGCAAACGCCTCCGGGCGATGCCCCCCTCGCCGCGCGGACAGCTCCGCCAGCAACGCCTTGCGCGCCGGAAATTCGGTCAGCGGCAGGAGCGAAACTTTCTCAACGGTTCCGGTGGAGCGTTGCGTCTCGGGATCAAACTCCCGGAGCGATTCAATCTCATCGCCCACCAGTTCCAGCCGCACCGGCCTGCCGGCTTCCGGCGAGAACACATCCAGGATTCCGCCGCGGACCGAGAACTGCCCGGCCATTTCGACCGGATCGTGGCGGCTATATCCGGTGGCCTCCAGGTGTTCCAGCAGTTCCTCCAGACTCACTTCGTCATGGCGGCGAAGCGTGCGGATCAGGCGGCGGTAAAAATCGGGGGGTTCGATGCAAGCGGCGGCGGCCTCGACGGGCAGGACCGCCAGGGTGGCCTGGCCGGAGGCCAGCTTGGCCAGCCCCAGCGCGCGTTTCTCGCTGACGTCGGCGTGCGGCGAGAGTCCCTGATACGGATGGATGTCGTGGGTTGGGATGAGCACCGGCCCGGGCTCCCCCAGCAGCCGCGCCCAGCCGTTGAGCAGGTCGAAGGTTTCTTCGGCCGCCCGATTCGAGGAAGCGATGTAGAGCAGCGGAACGCGCATCTGCCGCCGCAGCAGCGCCGCCAGGAGCGCTTTCGCGGCAGCGGTCAATCCCGTGGCGCGCACCGGCGCAAAGACGGCGCCGGTCGCTTGCGCCAGGCTGGGAGCGCGCCGCTCCAGTTCCCGCACCAGTCCCCGAAACTCAGGGCTGGCGGCGGCCTCGCCCAGCAGGCTCTGCAATGGACCCGCCTTTCCCATGGGATTCCGCTTCAGAAACGGCTCCTGTCCTTTGTTCCATTGTAGCGAATCTCCGGCGGCGCTGCAGGGCGGGCCGGCCAGAGAGCCCGTGCTAGAATGTTGCTCCCTCTCCGCTGTCCAGCGGGGCGGTGCACACGATGGGCGAAGCGCCAAAACCCAAGCGGTCTGCGGAACTCTACGAGCAGGCACGGCAGTTGCTGCCCGGCGGAGTGAATTCTCCGGTGCGCGCCTTCCGCGCGGTGGGAACGCCGCCGCTGTTTGCGGCCTGGGCGCGCGGTTCGGAACTGGTGGATGCCGATGGCCGGCATTTCATTGACTACCTCGGCGCCTGGGGCCCGATGCTTTTGGGACACGCCTGCCACGACGTCGAACGCGCCGTGGGCAAGGCCTTGGAGCGCGGCACCGCTTTTGGCCTGGCGACCGAAGCCGAGGTCCGGCTGGCCGCGCTGATCGCGGATGCGGTGCCCTCCATCGAAAAAGTCCGGCTGGTGAATTCCGGAACCGAAGCCACGATGAGCGCCATCCGGCTGGCGCGCGGCTTCACCGGGCGGGACCTGATCGTGAAATTCATCGGATGCTACCACGGCCACGTGGATTCCCTGCTGGTGAAGGCCGGCTCCGGGCTGGCGACGTTTGCGCTGCCCGATTCGGCTGGCGTGCCCGCCCCCTTTGCCGGACTGACGCTGGCCGTTCCCTACAACGATTTGCCGGCGGTGCGAGCGGCGTTTTCCACGCACCCTGGAAGGATCGCCGCTGTCATCGTCGAGCCGGTGGCCGGCAACATGGGCTGCGTCCCGCCGGCGGAGGGTTTTTTGAAGGCCCTGCGCGAGATTACCGCCCAGCACGATGCCCTGCTGATCTTTGACGAAGTCATCACCGGCTTCCGGCTGGGCATCGGCGGCGCGCAGGAGAGGTACGGAGTCCTGCCGGATCTGACCACGCTGGGCAAGGTCATCGGCGGAGGGTTGCCCATCGGGGCTTATGGCGGGCGCGCCGACATTATGAGCCGCGTTGCTCCGGAGGGACCGGTCTATCAGGCCGGAACGCTGGCGGGCAATCCCCTGGCGGTGGCGGCGGGAATCGCGGTGATCGAGGAGCTGAAGCGCCGCCCCCACATCTATTCCGAGCTGGAGAGCCGCGCCGAACGGCTCGCGGCGGGCCTGAAGAAGCTCGCCCGGGACGCCCACGTGGATGTCTGCCTGAATCGTGTGAGTTCCATGATGACCCTGTTCTTCACCCCCGGCCCCGTGGTGGATTTCGAAAGCGCCATGCGGTCCGACACCGCGCGTTTCGCTCGCTTCCACCAAGCCATGCTGGAGCGGGGCGTGCTGCTGCCGCCTTCGCAATTTGAAACGTTTTTCCTCTCGGCCGCCCATTCCGATCAAGACATCGAAACGACCCTGGCCGCGGCCCGGGAGGCGTTTTCGATTGTGAGGAGCCAAGGCTGAGGCGGAAGGAAGGCGGATTAGGAGCGCCGGACGGCGTGCGCCATCTCTTTGACCATCTCGAGCAGTTCCTGGCGCTGCTGGGCGGAAAGCTGCGGCAGGTAATTCTTCAGCTCGCCCAGGTACTGCGAAGCGGCGTCGCCGGGCGCGGAGACCGCGGCGGAGGTTTCGCCCTCTGCGGCAAAAAAGTCCGCCAGCGCAACGTCCATCGCGGAGGCCAGCCGCTGCAAGGTGGCCAGCGAGGGGATGGTATGGCCGTTTTCCACGCGCGACAGATACGACCGCAGGATGCCCGTGCGCTTTTGCATTTCGCCTTGCGAGAGTCCTTTGGACTGCCGGATCTTGCGAATGGATTCGCCCAGATTCATGGATTCTCCCTGCCGATGGCTACGCTGCCGGCGCGCGGGCCCGGGGCGGCTGGCGGCCTCCTCATGGCTCCCCGGCCGGCTCCTTTAACAGCAACTGGATTTGCCGCTCCATCTTTTCAAACTCCCCGCGGGCTTTGCGATCGGGCGCGTTCCGGTCATACCGTCCATCCGGCTGTATATACCGAATGATCCCCCGGCGGTCAATCAAAAAAGTCATCCCGCCGGGCTCGGCGTCGGCGCGGTTCAGCCAGTAGCGGTTCAGCGTCTGCCACTGCGAGTCGTTTCCCACGGGGAACTGAAACCCGAGAGCGTCTGCCACCGCGCGCACCGCGGCGGGGGCGGTCTCTGACGGCATCGGCGTCGGCGCATAGAAGCCCACCACCAGCAGCCCCTGCTCGCGGAACTGGCTGTGCCATGCCCGCAGGGCGGCGGCCCCCGCCGGCTGATCGCTGAAGAATCGCAGCAAAATCACTTTGCCCCGCGCCTGGCTCAGCTCCAGCGGCTCGGAGTTCACCCAGCCGCGCGGTGCCCAGGCGGGCGCCGCCTGGCCGATCAGTTCCCCGCTTCCGGAGGACAGCTCCGCGGTCGAAAGCTGGGCCCGCAGCGCGGGCTCACCCGTCAGCAGGGCCAAGAGCGCCGCCGGAAGCAGGATTGAAGCGTTGAGGCGGCGCATTGCCGACGCCACGCTGGCATGGCCAGCCAACCGGAGACCAGCCGCCAGAGTCAAGACGCGGAACGCAAGCGGTTCGCTTTGCCGTTTCATAGCGCAGCAACGAATTCTTCGACTGCACGCGATTCTATCACATCCGTCAATGCCAGGAGCCGGTTGGGGGCCGGAAACTCCCCGCCGGGCCAAGCGAGTCCCGCCGCGCCGACAGGCCGAAGGTTCTATTGACCCCCTCAGGGCGGGGTTGATAGAATCGCTTCCGTTGTGGGCGGCGATCAATTCAAGAACTTGCAAAGGCGCACTTCGAACCGCCATTCCCCCTTGCGGTAGAGCCCGGTATCGACAGTTTGCTGCGGAAGTGCCCCGGTTGCGAAAGCCGGACAGGAGATGGTCTGCGGCCTTGTGGCAGGAGGAGGAACATGCTTCGACGCATGCAATGCACCCCGGGCAACCGCTGGTGGGCGGTCGTCGCCGTCCTCCTACTGGCTGCCGGCCGCGCCTCCGCCACCACGCTGACGTTCGGGGAACTCCCCTTCCAGTCGGTTAACGGACTGAGTTTTCAGGGCCTGCATTTTTCCTTCGGCGGCAACGCCCCCTCCTTCGATGCCTACTACAACTCCGGCGGCCCCGGCACGGTCATCTACCTGTCAGACCCGGTGCTGGAAGGCAATGCTGCCGGGACGCTGACCATCGATTTCCTGAACGCCACTTCCTTCCTGCAATTCGGGATCGCGCTGAACAACTTTGATGCCTTGAACCCTGGCTTTACGGTGGAGCTGTATGACAGTTCGCTGGCGAAGTTCGCAACCGTTCCGGTACAGACTTCGCCTCTCGCGCTTTTCACCGAAGGGCAATTCACTCACTCCGGCACGCCCGTCAAGCGGGCGGTCATCACCTTCAACCCCTTGGGCATTCGCTTTGCGCTGGACAACCTCAGCTATAACGAGGTTCCGCCCTGCGTTTCCATGATTTCTCCCACCTCGCAGACGTTCTCCGCGACTGGCGGCAGCGGCACGATCAATGTGACGGCGCCGGGAAACTGTTCCTGGTCGGCGAACAGCAACGCCAATTTCATCTCCATTACGGGCGGCGCCAGCGGCGCCGGCAACGGCACCGTCAGTTACGCGGTGGCCCCCTTCACCGGAACCAACGCCCGCACCGGGAACATTTCCATCGGAGGCTTCAACTTCACGGTCATCCAGTCATCCACGGGCGGCCAGACCGGCCCCACTCCCTCCCGTTCGCGGCTGGAGTTCGCAGGAACCCCGGGCAGCGCCGCTCAGACCTCCGCCGTCGACATCACCACGGACGTTCCGGCTGGCTTCACCGCCACCGCGGTGGAGCTGAACGGGCCGGACTGGCTGAGTGTTTCCCCGGCCGGCGGTTCCACCGTTTCGGCGGGATTTGTTTCCCAGAGCGTCTCCGGCTCAGCGCTGGCCTCCGCCCGGCTGAGCGTCACGGTCAATTTCGCCGTTTTGACGGCCGGGTTTTATGAAGGGGATGTCCTCATCAGCGCCGGCGGCGCGACCAGCAAAGTTCACGTGCTGGTATCGGTGAATGCGCCGCAGGGACGGTTGTTGTTGAGCCCGGACTCGATTGTTTTCGTCGCCTCGGAAGGCGGCCTGCCGCCGCGTTCGCAAACGTTGCGCATAGCGAACCTGGGTCCGGTGGGGATGGGGTGGGCGGTGAGCGGCGGGGAACCGGCGGCGGGGGCGGCCAACTCGCCGCAGCAGGTGGCGGTGACGCTGCACGTGGTGCCGGCCGGGACGGCGCCGAAGATGGAGTTGTCGCCGCGGGCGATGGTGTTTGTGGCGCAGGTGGGCGGGGGGCAGGTGGCGCCGCAGACATTGACGGTGAGCAACCTGGGTGCGGGGGGCATCTTTTTCACGGTGGCGGCCTCGACCAGCAGCGGGGGGAACTGGCTGGGGATCTCGGCCGGGAGCGGGTCGACGTCGCTGGGGCCGGCGCCGGTGGAGATTACGGTGAATGCGGTGGGGCTGGGGGCTGGGGTGTACCGTGGGAAGGTGGCGATCACGCCGCAGGTGGGAGGGCCGCAGGAGGTGGAGGTGGTGCTGGTGGTGGCGCCGGCGGGGAGTTTTCTGCAACGGGAGCAGCCGGGGGCGGGGGCGTGCGCGGGGACGAGCCTGGAGGTGATTGCGACGACGATCGGCAACGGGGTGTCGCAGCCGGTGTCGTTTCCGCGGCCGGTGCTGGCGCAGGTGGTGGACAACTGCGGGGCGGCGGTGGAGGGGGCCACGGTGGTGGCGACGCTGGGGGGTCTGAGCCTGCCGCTGCCAGGGGTGGGGGGCGGGTTGTATTCGGGGAGTTGGACGCCGACGGCGGAAGCGGCGGCGGTGCCGGTGACGATCTCGGCGGCGCATCCCAGCCTGGGCAGCGCGCAGCGCAGCTACACGGTGTCGACGGCGGCGGCGGCGGGGGGAGTGAGCCTGCCGGTGTTGTCGGCCAACGGAGTGGTGGAGGGGGCAGGGTTCACGGCCCTGCGGCCGCTGGCGCCGGGTTCGATCGTGTCGCTGTTCGGGACGGGGTTTTCCTCCGGGACGGCGGCCGCTGGCGCCATTCCGCTGCCGCGCACTCTAGGGAACGTGCGGGTGCGGATGGGCGGGCAGGAGGCGCCGCTGTATTTTGTGGGGCCGACCCAGATCAACGCGCAGGTGCCGTTCACGGCGCGGGTGGGCGAGCAGTTGAGCATCGTGGTGAGCGCGCAGGGGCGGCTGACGGCGCCGCAGAATTACCTGATTGCGCCGGGCCAGCCGGGGGTGTTCCAGTCGGGCGGGGTGGCGGCGGTGCTGGACGCGCAGTTCCGGGCCGTCAACGCCGGCAATCCGGCGCGGATCGGCGAGACGGTGCAGATTTTCGCCAACGGGCTGGGAGTGGTGGACCAGGCGGTGGGGACGGGGGAAGCCTCGCCCGGCTTCTCGACGGTGCAGACGCCGGTGGCGGTGGAGCTGGGAGGGGTGCCGGTGCCGGTGGTGTATCAGGGGCTGGCGCCCGGCTTTGTGGGATTGTACCAGGTCAACGTGGTGCTCCCGCCGGGCGTGCCCACGGGACCGGCGGTGCCGCTGGTGATCCGGCAGAACGGCATCGTCTCCAACCCCAACCTCCCGGTCTCCATCCCCATCCAGTAACCCTCCCGCCCGCGGCCGCGGCATTTTGACAAGACCGCGGGTGTACCTGTATTCTAATCGGCTAATTGCTGTTACCAGTTGCGATCAACGCACGAAGAAGGCATTGGGAAGGAAACCTCTGACGTGGCAACCATCACAGAGACAACCAGTATCGGCAAAGTGGTGCAGATTCTGGGACCGGCCGTGGATGTGCAGTTCAGCGAGGAGCACCTGCCGCAGATTCACAACGCCATTCGCGTCACCAGCGAAGGGTTTGATGTGCCGGCGCCGATTGATGTAACGCTCGAGGTGCAGCAGCACCTGGGCGAGGGACGGGTCCGTTGCGTGGCGATGGAGCCGACCGACGGGATGGTGCGGGGCATGAAGGCGGTGGATACCGGAGGCCCCATCAGCGTCCCGGTGGGACGCCAGACGCTGGGACGCGTGATTAACGTCATCGGCCGGCCCGTGGACAAGATGGGCCCCATCGAGACCGAAAAGAAATATCCCATCCACCGTCCGGCGCCCGCATTTGAGGAACAGAACGTCAACCTGGAAATGTTCGAGACGGGCATTAAGGTCATCGACCTGCTGGAGCCGTACCTGAAGGGCGGCAAGACGGGCCTGTTCGGCGGCGCGGGAGTGGGCAAGACCGTCATCATCATGGAGCTGATTAACAACATCGCGCTCCATCACGGCGGCTTTTCGGTGTTTGCGGGAGTGGGCGAGCGCACCCGCGAAGGCAACGACCTGTGGCTGGAGATGCAAGAATCCGGGGTCATTGATCCGAAAGACTGGAAAAAGTCCAAGGCAGCGCTGGTCTATGGGCAGATGACGGAGCCGCCCGGCGCGCGGCTGCGCATCGGGCTGACCGGGCTGGCCGTGGCCGAGTACTTCCGCGATGAAGAAGGGGCCGACGTGCTGCTGTTCATCGACAACATTTTCCGTTTCACGCAGGCAGGTTCGGAAGTCTCGGCGCTGCTGGGCCGGATGCCGTCGGCGGTGGGATACCAGCCGAATCTGGCCAGCGAACTGGGTGAGTTGCAGGAACGCATCACCTCCACGAAGAAAGGCTCGATTACCTCCGTGCAGGCGATTTATGTTCCGGCGGATGATTTGACCGATCCGGCGCCGGCGACCACCTTCTCACACCTGGACGCGACGACCGTGCTGTCGCGGCCCATTGCGGAACTGGGCATTTATCCCGCGGTCGACCCCCTGGCCTCCACCTCGCGCATCCTTGATCCGCGCATTGTCGGCGAAGAGCACTACCGGGTGGCGGCGGCCGTGAAGCAGGTCCTGCAGCGGTACAAAGACCTCCAGGACATCATTGCCATCCTGGGGATGGACGAGTTGTCGGAAGAAGACAAACTGGTGGTCTCCCGGGCGCGCAAAATCCAGCGCTTCCTCTCGCAACCGTTCTTTGTCGCCGAGCAGTTCACGGGACTGGAGGGCAAGTACGTGAAACTGGCGGACACCATCAAGGGTTTCTCCGAAATCGTCGAGGGCAAGCACGACAACCTTTCCGAGCAGGCATTCTACATGGTGGGAACCATCGAAGAAGCCATCGAGAAGGAACAGAAACTCCAAGCGGCGACCAAATGAGTTCCAGGAATCAGAAAATTCTGCTCCGCATTGTGACGCCCGACCGCCAGGTGGTGCATGAGGATGTGGAGGAAATTCAGGCGCCGGGGCGGGAAGGCTATTTGGGCATTCTTCCGGGACACGCCCCGCTGCTGTCGGAGCTGAAGCCGGGTGAGATGAGCTACCGTCGCGGCCGGGAGATTCAGCGCCTGGCGGTGAGCGGAGGCTTCCTGGAGGTGCTGCCGGAGCAGGTCACCGTGCTGGCGGAGGCTGCGGAGCGTTCCGAAGAGATCGACGTGGCCCGCGCCCGGGCGGCCAAGGAGCGCGCCGAGCGGCGTTTGAAGAGTCCCGATCCGGACGTCGATCTGAACCGCGCGACGGTGGCTCTGGAGCGCGCTCTGATCCGCCTGCAAGTGGCAGCCCGCCGCGGCTCGTAAGACCACGAGAAATTCTTTCTTTCCTGAAGCCTTCAAAAAGGACAGGCTTCCCTCTCCGTTTCAGAGGAGGCGGAAGCCGGTGCGATTTCGAAGTCAGGAACTGCGGGCGGGCTAGGGAACTGCGGCTGGCGCGGCGGAAGGCGCCTTACCGGAAGAAGCGGCAGGCGCAGCGGACGAGGTCCCGCTCCCTCCGGTGGAACCAGCCGACGCCGGGGCGGAAGCCGCCGAAGCAGCCGACGCCTTGTTGTACAGATCGATGATGTCCCGCGTGATGTCCGATGCCGGAGCGGCGTACAGCACGGGAGTCTGCGGAGAAGAAATGTCCAGAACAATGCTGTATTTGTTCTTTTCCGCATACTCGCCGAGGACGTTCATCATTTTCCGGCCGATTTCATTGATGGCATCCTGCTCGGCGGTCTGAAACTCGGCGTTGAAATCCTCGCTGGAGCGATTGAAGGCGCGGGTCTTGTCGTCAATGCTCCGCAGCAGCTTGTTGCGGGCTTCATCGCTCAAAGTTTTTTCCTGGTTCCGCAGCTGATCCTGCAAGTCGCGGATCTCCTGCTGCGCCTTGGCGAGCTCCTGCTGCTTGGGGGCGAACTTGTCCTGAATTTCCTTGGCTGCTTTCTGGCCGTCATTGCTCTGCGCAATGGCGGCCTGGATGTTGATGATCGCCACGCGCGTGCCCTCGGTCTGCTGCGCCGCGGCGGCGGCCGCTCCAAGCGCCAGGACACTCCATCCGACGAGAATGGACCGATTGATCATAGTTCCTTGACCCTTCATTCGTGATTCCTCTTGCCGGGAGTCGCCTGTTCGCCGGTGCCGAACACAGCAATCCCCCGCTTATTTCCCGCTCAAATCCAGCGCTTTCTCCGTGGACTTGAGGTAAAGATCCTGCAACTGTAGCTTCCGCTGCTTGAATTCGAGGTCGTCCGGAGCAAGCTCGATGGCCTTGTCAATGGATTTGATAGCGTTGTCAAAATCTCCCTTGTGGCCGTAAGCCAGCGCGATGTTGTAATAGACCAGCCCCTCGTTGGGAGCAAAGGCGGCAATCTCTTTGTACTTGGCGATGGCCCCGTCAAAGTTCTTCTGGGCCAGGAACTGGCTGGCCTGGGTGTTGAGGGCCTCCATATGAACCGACTTCTCCAGGGCCCCGAATTGCTCCGGGTCCAGTTCCGCGGCCCGCTTGGCGGCCGCCAGCGCTTCGGGGACCATGCCCTTCTTGGCGTAAGCAATCGCCAGAACGATGTGCGGATTGGCGATGTTGGGCGCCAGCTCCAGGGCGGTTTTTCCCTTCTCGATGGCTGCATCCGGATTCCCGGAGCGGGTGGCATTGTTGGCCTCGGTGAGCAACTGGTTCAGCACGTTGATGGAAACAAACACCGGGCCGCAGGTCTTGTTGACGTTGCCGGAAAGCTCGATGTCGCTGGCCTTGGTGAGCAGGAAGCCCTGCAAGGCTCCCTCCAGGTGATAGGCGCCATCCGGCAGGCCCTTGAATTCCACTTCGCCCTTATCGTTGGTTTTCTTTTTCCATTCCTTGGCGGTGGTGTTGTGGATCAGAATCATCTCGATCTTCGCCGCTGGAACTCCGTCCTGCTGCGTAACAATGCACTTGAGGCTGTTGGCGGCTTCCGCCACGGGGCCGCCCAAGCCCAGCAGCAATGCCGCGGTGAGTAGTCGGACGCTGAGTTTATGCAATGTACTATCCTCCCAATCGTTAATCGAACGTCATGGCCGAGATGCCAAGGTACGATGGCGGGAGCGGCCCGGCTCACCGGTTTGTGCCGGGAGCAAACTGCTCCAGCAAGGCGCGCGCTTGCGGCAGGGCAGCGACCGCAGCCAGCACTTGCGGATCCTCCCGCAGGAGCGCCTCATCCCCTTTGCTGATCCCGAAGACCAGGTTGAATACCTCCGCCCGAAGCTTGGTTCGTAGGAACAACGCGTTTTGCCGCCACTGCTGGTCCGAGACCTCGAAGCCAGCCTCCCGCAGATAACGCCTAAAACTTTCCAGCAGCGGGTCGTCTACGTAAAACTGCTCCGTGATCGGGCGGTGGCTGTCAACGTATCGTTGCGCAAAATTAATGAATACCGTGGTCTGATCTAAGATCTCGGCCCACTCTTCCAGACGCCACGGCTCGGCCCGCTCATCCGGCACCACCCCGCCTTGTTCCTGGACGGGTCTGCCGTGGTTCGTAAAAAATTCCTCTGGCCCTCGCTCTAAGATACCAGCCAACGCGGTTCCTGGCAATGGTTTTTGCAAGGAGCGCCCCTGGGGGGTAAAGTAGCGGGCCGTGGTCAGGATCAGGGCGTTTCCGCCGCTCAGAGGCAGGACCGATTCGGCGACCCCTTTGCCGAAGGTCGGCTCGCCGACAAGCCAGGCGCGGTCGTGCTCCTGGAAAGCGGCGGCGATCATTTCAGCGGCACTGGCGGAGCGTTCATTGAGAAGCAGCACCAACGGAAGCTTCGGGTAGAGGGGCGCCGCCTCGACCGCGTACTTCACTTCCGGCACGCCCCGCCCTTGCAAGCGGGCGACCGCCGCGCCTTGCGGCAAAAAAAGGCCGGCGGTTTCCACCGCCGCATCCACCGAGCCGCCCGGGTTGTTTCGCAGATCCAGGATAACTCCCTCCAGGGGCTCGCGGGACCAGACCGCCAACGCCTTGCGAATCTCCTCTGGCGTGCCGGGCTCGATTCTGCTGATGCGCAAATAGCCCACGCCCGGCCCCCAGAGAAACTGGCGATCGACGGTTGGGCTGGGCACTTCCGCGGGGTCCATCTCCACATCGCGGGGGACCACGCTGCCGCCTTGCAGCACGGCCAGCCGGACTTTCCCTTTCCGGGCTTCGTTGAGAGCCTGCACCAATTCTTCCAAATTCATCATGGCCACCCGCTGGCCATTGATGGCCACAATGCGATCTCCGGGCCCCAGGCCGGCGCGCCCAAAAGGAGAATCAGGCACCGATTGCAGGACCGTGATCCGGCCGGCTTGCACGTTCAGCACCGCGCCAAAGCCCTGCCGCACGCCGCGCGACTGCTGTTGCATCAATTGATATTGCTCCGGATCCAAAAATACGGAAAACGGATCCAGCCGCGCCATCAGTCCAGGGATGACTCCGTGGTAGATCGCCCGCTCCGGTTCCACCGGCTCGGCGAAATGCTCGGAGATCGCGTGGAAGGCGCTTGTAATGCGATGCAGACTTTGCCGAAGGGGG
>DATMAF010000476.1:0-4014 GCA_035560315.1 Terriglobia bacterium
TCTGGAGCGTGGCGAGCGGCAGCAGCAGTTGGGAATCTTCGCTGCCTCCGGTGGAAACGATGCCAGCCAGCGGGAGGTTTATCTGCCGGCCGGCATAGCTGATGCGATGGGTCTCGCCGATCTTCCAGCCCAGCAGAGCCGCGGCGGTTTCCCCGGCCAGCAGCCCTTCGCCGGGGTGGGAGGGAATCCCCCGCCAGCTCGGGTGCATGGCGGCCAGGTCCTCCAGCCGGCTCCCGGCCAACACCACATTGCGGTCGCCGGCCTGCCCGACGGCGTAGAGCCACGGCAGGCGCGCCAGGGCTGGGTAGGCGGTGGCGAGGCGGTCTTCAAGCTGCGCGGAAAACGTGTTCTCCGCGCCGCGCGGCGCCACGATCAGGTTGGGGCCGAGCGTGCGGAATTCGGCCGACATCTTCGCGGGCAGGTCAAAGTAGAGACTCAGAAACGCGCTGGACAGCGTGGCTCCCACGGTCAGCGCCAGCACGGAAAGGGCCAGTTTCCCGGGACGAACCCAGAGCGCCTTGCGCACCAGCCGCAGCAACATTTCCGGACGAGTCATTTACACGCTCCGGAGCACTCGCGCCGGGTCTTCGCGCACGGCGCGCAGGACAGCAGGATAGGCGCCTGCCATGCTGACGGCTGCCGCCACCAACAGGATGACCGGCAGCAGCAGCCAGTGGATGGCCACCTCCGTTCCAAACACCGCTTGTCCCAGCCATCCGGCCAGGAGGTGTCCGGCCGCAAAACCCAGCATCCCGCCGCACAAGCCTTCTAACGCCGCCTCCGTCAGCAGGAAGCCGGCCACCACGCCGCTGCCCCCGCCGAGCGCCTTCATCAGGCCGATTTCCTCGCGACGCTCCAGCACCGTCAGGCTGGCCAGGCTGGAGATGCTCAGGCCGGCTGCCAGCAGCGCCGCAAGTGCCAGCAAGCCCATCAGAAAGGTGAGCTTACCGAGCACGTTGCCCTGCGTTTCAGCGACTTGGCGCACGGCTTTGGAGGAGGTCCCCGGCAGGGCTTCCCCGATCTGGTGCAGGATGGAGGAGAGGTAAGGAGAGCAATACCAGCGGTCGTACTCTGCCGGGGTCATGCGGTCGGGCCCTTTGCGCGACAGATCATCCTCCGGTTTGATCAGCGCGCTGACCCGCAGTGTTCGCACCTGGTCCTCCAGCCCCAGCCAGGCCTGCACGGCGTCCAGGGGAGCAAGAATCTGGTCGTCTTCCGCGCCGCCCGCGCTGAGGATGCCTTCCACGCGCACCAGCAGCGGAGCGGCCGCCGCGGAAGTGGGAGGCGCAACCGGAGCCAGCCGGATGCTGTCTCCCGGTTGCGCGCCCAGCTTCTCGGCCAGAGATCGTCCTACCACGGCGCGCATGCCGCCCGGCTCGACTGCTGCGCCGTCATCCGGGGGCCAGCCGCCTCGGATGGTCCAGGCGGGATTCAGAGCCCGCACCCCGGTCCGAAATTCGACGCCCTTCTCCACCGCCACCGGGCGGTCGAACCACACCCCCGTCAACGTTACGGTGGCGGCGGCATCTCCCAACTGGGCACGCACCAGAACCGGCAAGGAAGGGGAAAAGGCGGTGATATTGTTTCCCCAGAAAATCTTCTTGAGCCGCGGCAGCGAGGATTCCGCAATGTAGGTGCCCTCGGAGACCGGACGGAAGTCCCTGCCGCCGATCTCGACGGGCAGGGAATCGCCTGCGGGGGTAACGACGATGTTCGCCCCCAGCGAACGCAGTTCGTTGCCGACCCGGTCTCCGACGTCCAGCAAGACGGAGAGCATAGCGGCGGCGACCGCCGTACCCAGGGCAATCGCCGCCACCGCGCCCAGCGCCCGGCGGCGGGTGCGGGGGCGGCGCAACGGTTCGCGGATCAATTTCCAGAACATGGCGCTCTGAATCCTTCCGAGGCGGCAGCCCGCCGGCTGCCGCAGGCTATTCGCTTCTTTGGAACAGGCCTGCCCCTTTCTCGAATTCGGCGAGCGGGATCACCAG
Source organism: Terriglobia bacterium (assembly GCA_035560315.1). Taxonomy (GTDB): domain Bacteria; phylum Acidobacteriota; class Terriglobia; order 2-12-FULL-54-10; family 2-12-FULL-54-10; genus DATMAF01. The sequence continues at coordinate 1,989 of DATMAF010000476.1, forward strand.
CGTGTCGCCCTCCAGGGAGGATTCCAGGGGGATGGGATTGCAGCCTCCGGTCAAGCCGATGGATGGTCCGTAAATGGCGGCGGAACAGTTGCGGCAGAAGATATTCGGTCCGCTCTGATAATAACCCTGCGGGCCGCAGATGGTGCAGGCATCGAGCGCCGCGGCGTAGCGTTCCCCCACGCGCAGCACGATAAAACGCACCGCCCCTGCCGGCCCTTCATACAGAAAGCGGTGCAGGTTTCCATCGGCAACGGTCCCGGCGGAGATGCGCACCGCATCGCCGGTAGCGGAGACGGCCGTGGCGGGAGAAAGCGCCGTCTGGCTTTTGGCGTACAAATATTCCGCCGTAACCATCAGGATAAAAACAAAGGCGCTGCCGCAAACGGCAGCGGTCCAGAGCCGCTCGCGCCGGGCGGTCCACAACTGCTTGCGACGTTCCACGGAAGAAGCCGCGGCGCCGGCGGAGGATGGGTCCGCCGCCAGGGGCTGGCGCGCCCGCCAGTCGATCAGGATCATCCAGGCGGCCAGCGCCAGGATGGCGACAACGAAAAACACTTCGTTGGAGACAATCGGCCCGATGATCGCCATCTCCCACTGACTGCTCGGCAGCACCCCGGCTTCCGAAAGCTCGTGCAGGCCGGTGATGACCAGTTGGAAGATGACGCAGATCAGGATGATGGTGGTGATCTGAAAGAACTTTCGCAAATCGAGCCGCACGGAGCCGCGAACGAACATCACGCCGAAGACCACCGCCAAGGAGAGTCCCAGAACCCCTCCGAAGAAATTCATCAGATCGCTCGAATTGAGCGAGACGGCGCTGAGCATCAGGACGGTCTCGGCCCCTTCGCGAAAGACCATGAAAAACACAAAGAGAAAAATTCCCCAGGCGGAGGCCTGTCGATCCGCAACGATTGTTTCCAGCCGCTGCTCGATGTGGCGGCGGAGGCTGCGGGACGTGCGATGCATCCAGTAAACGACTGTCGCCACAAAGAAAGCCGCCAGCAGCAGCACCCAGCCTTCAAAGGCTTCCTGATTGGCGACCCAGCGGTCGAGCAGCACGGCGGCGGCGATGCTGGCCGCGACGGCCGCCGCCAGCGCGTAGTAGACGATCCGGGCGTATTCCCCGCGGCCGGATTTTTTCAGATAAACTAGAGCAATGGAGATGACCAGCGCGGCTTCGACGCCTTCGCGGAGGGTTACGACGAGAGTCTGGAGCATCGACGCAGTCGCCCTTCTACAGCGGTCCGGCAGCCGTGGTGGCGCGGGCCGCTGTGCGAAATTGGGTTGACCCGCGGGGCTTCGCGGCGCCTCTTATTGCAATTCATTTGCAATAATATTTAACCCCATGGGGAGCCGGCTGTCAATACAGAATCGCTCGCGCCGGCCAACTCCGCTTGAGCCACGGGAGAGGGCGATTTACCCGCACGGCATTGCTTACCGGCGAGACCCATGCAGCGCCGGCGGGCGGCGTGCAATTTGCTGGCCTGCCAGGACTGCGTTTCATTAGAATAGGATGTTCCGATACCAGCAGCCGGATAGAGACAATCGTTGTCATGGCGATAGCCAATAAACATCTGGAGAAAGCCGAGCGACTCCTGCAAAAAGGGAAGATGGAGAGCGCTCTGGAGGAGTATCTCAAGGCGTGGCAGGAGGAGCCGGAAAACGACGCCATCGTCTATACCGTCGCGGAACTCTATCAGTCGTTGAACAAGAACCAGCAGTCGAAGGAGTGCTATGTCTTCCTGTTCGATAAAGCCGTGGAGCGGAACGACGCCCAAAAAGTGCTGGAGCTGACCCGCAAGATGCAAGTGGTCGGGATGCTGGAGCCGGCGCGGCTGCTCGCGGCAGGAAAGCTGCTGGAGAAACACCGTCCGGAACTGGCGCTCGAACAATACCAAAAGGCGTTTGAAAGCGCCGGCGAGGGCAACGCCGAAGTTGCCGTGCAGGCTTTGCGTGGCATGGCGCGGCTGTCGCCCAAATCCATTGAAGTTCACAAGCGGCTGGCGGAGATGGCCCAGCGCGCCGG
>DATMAF010000477.1:0-2044 GCA_035560315.1 Terriglobia bacterium
AATGAACTCCGACGAGTTGCGGGCGCTGCAGGCGCCGCTCAAGTCCCGCTACAAGGACGACCCGGGCAGCGGGATCATCCGGCTCAGGGCCGCCGGCCGGCTGGGGGACGAGAGGCTCACGTGCAAGGTGGAGACGGGCAAGGCGCTGGTGGAAGCGGGCCTGCACCCCATGACCGGCGGCAGCGGGCTCGAGGTGTGCTCCGGCGACATGCTGCTGGAGGCGCTGGTGGCCTGCGCCGGCACCACGATGAAAGCGGTTGCCACGGCGCTGAGCATTCCGCTCAGGAACGCCACTGTGCTGGCCGAAGGCGACCTGGATTTCCGCGGCACGCTCGGCGTCTCCAAGGAAGCGCCGGTGGGCTTCCGGGCGATTCGATTGCAATTCGACCTGGAAACGGAGGCCCCGCCGGAGCAGGTGGCCAAGCTGGTGGAGCTCACCGAACGCTACTGCGTGGTGTATCAAACGCTGCGCGGCCCCAACCAGCTATCAGTCAGCCACCGCGTCCAGAGCCGGTGAGAGGGTTGTTCGACCCCGCCGCGCCCTTCCGCCGCTTCGCTCACCCGCCGGGCGCGGGTTACGGAGCACCCCCGAACAGCTGCCGGAGCTAGCCGCCGGCGATTTGCTTTTCCGAGGCGGCGGCGTCCGCTCGCAGGAACGGGCGCGTTGCCGGGCCGCGGGCGCGGCCGGCGGGGAGTTTCTTCGTCCTTCCTCCGTAGTAACATGGCTGGCGGCGGGCGCTGCGTTCTCCGGAAGGTGTTCGAGCGCTGCTCGGGAGGTATCTATGCGCAAGGTGTTGATCGCTTCGCTGTTCCTGCTCGCTGCCGTCGCGGGGGCCTCGGCCCAGTTGAAGACGGCCGCCATCCCGGACGAAATCTTCTATAACGGCAAGGTCATTACAGCCGACAAGGAATTCAGCATCCAGCAGGCTTTCGCCGTGCGGGGCGAATGGATTCTGGCCGTCGGAAGCGACGCCGCGGTGCAGGCGCTGGCGGGGCCGAATACGCGCCGCACCGACTTGCGCGGCCACGCCGTCCTGCCGGGCCTGATGGACAATCACAATCATCAGTTCAATGCGGCCTGGAATCGCTATCGCGGCATCGACACCAACGGCGTCCGTTCCAAGCAGGAACTGCTCGGGCGGATCCGCCAGGCGGCCTCCCAGGTCGCGCCGCAGGCTGCGCTGATCACCAATGTAGGCTGGGCCGAGACGCCGGGGATTGCGGTTCCCAGCCGTCGGGAACTGGACGAAGCCGCCGGCGGGCGGATTCTGGTCCTGATGCGGGCGCGGGGCACGGCGTATCTCAACAGCGCCGCCCTGAAGGCCGCCGGCATTACCCGTGAGACCACCATGGTGGGCGGCAACCTCATCCCCAAGGACGAACACGGCGAGCCGACCGGCCAGATCGGGCCGCCCAATACCGTCAACAACGTGGTTCCGCGCCTCGTCCCCTGGCCGCCGCAGGAGGAGCTGATCGAGATGCTCGCCCGCGTGCAGGACCAGCAGCTCGCCCTGGGGCTCACCAGCATCCGCGAACTGGAGTTGCCGCCGGTGGCCATGCGCGCCTACCAGCAGATGCGGCGTCAGGGCCGGCTGAAGATGCGGGTCAGCATGGGCCTGGATGTGCAGGCCACGGACTGGGACAAGCTGGAGGACATCCTCTCGTCCTGGGGCGTGGGTCCCGGGTTCGGCGACCACTGGCTGCGGCTGGACTCCATCGCCGAGTTCGCTGTGGACAGCCGCACCGACATCGCGCTGTTTCGCGAGCCCAAGCGCAGCCCTCCCGGCGACTACGGGGTCATGCGCATCACGCCGGAGCAGATTCGGCAAGCCATGCTGACCATCGACCGCTACGGCTGGCGGCCCGCCATTCACATCACCGGCGATGGCACGCTCGACAAGGTGCTGGACGCCTATGAGGCGGTCGATGCGATCCGGCCCATTGCGGGCAAGCGCTGGGTGGTGGAGCACATCCCCTTTGTGCAGCCGGACCAGATGGAGCGGCTGGCGCGGCTGGGGGTGCTGGTTTCGGCGCAGATTCAGGC
>DATMAF010000478.1:0-3121 GCA_035560315.1 Terriglobia bacterium
CCACCCCGGCAGCCACCGCCAAACCGGCGAAGATCAGGGTTTTTGCGTTTTCGCTCATGGCAACAGTTCCGAGGGAAGCTGCGGGTTAACGAAGGCGGGTGCGGGCCACGCCTTCGTGCTCACGGGCACGACGATGGAAGAACACGCCCAGTCCCATCAAGACCAAAGGCCAGGGCGGCCAGAGCACGGCCAGGGCCTTGCAGGCCGACTGGTTGGCCCGAATGCGCATGGCCAGATCCCGCTCGATACGTTGCAATTCCTTGTCGCGCCGCTTGCGGAGCTGTTCGATCTTCACGTCCAGGCGGCGCTGGCCGATCCGTTCGGCGAGCTGCATCTCGCTGGCACGCTGCTCCTCCGTGATATTCTTGCGGTTGCGGATGCGGTCGATCTCCTTATTGTACTCTTCGTTCGCCTTCTGTTCCGCATCGCGGAATTGATCTTCGAACCTCTTGCGTTCCTTCAGTGCTTCCTCGCTCGCTTTCTCGATCTCCTGCTGGATCCGGACCAGCACGCGGTGACGCGGCCTGCGCTTGCGGATATTGATAAACCGGTTGTCGCCCGCCAGCTCGTCCAGGATGTTCAGCACCAGCGTCACGTTGTCGAAATTGAAGAACACGTCCCGCTCCGGATCCTCGCCCTGAGCACGTAGATCGAAGAACACGGAAGAGAGCAGATCGATATCGGACACCAGCACCACGTTCACGCCTTGCCGGCGTTTGCCGGAGGCCTGCGCTGCGGAGTCCTCTTCCGCTTCGTCCTGACCAGCGTCATCCTCATCGGCCCCGCTGCCGGCGCCCTGCTTGCCCTCGGCCCCCTTGGTGCCCTTCTTCCGCGAGGCACCCTGGGCGTCATCCCCTTTCTGGGAACCACTGTCCTTTGCCGGCGGGGAGTCCCCGGCTTCGTCCACCTCGGGCTCGGCGTCGGACATGGGCAGATTCTCCGTGCTGGGCCGGCCGGTGATCCGCGCCGCCAGCACATAGTAGGTGGGCTGCAAGTCCTGCACATGCACGCGCCGCTCGTTCAGCCTGCGGCCCCCCAGCGGAAAACCGCTATCCTCGAACATATCGTCGTAGGCAAGCTTGCCCGTGAGCGTGCCCGTGCTCACCAGGGGCTTGAACTGCAAGCGTGCATCCTCCGGCATGTCGTTGCTATCCCGCTGGGCGATGGCGCCGGGGAAGGGGAAACAGAGCTGCTGCAAGGCACTGCTGACAGGGTCGTCTGGATTCAGCAACGGCGTGTCAAGACCCGCACCTGGGGCCTTGTTGTCGATGAACACGAGTTCGGGAGGAAACTGGTATTTCCGGTATGGGTTGTAATCCTGCCAGACGATGTGGCGGTTGGTGAACTCCACTCCCAGCACGCGCCACAAGTCCTCGATGTTGCCCTTGGCCATGGGGGGAGTCATGCCCCCGAACATCGGGTTGGCGGGCGGGCGTTTCGGCTCGCTGGTGGCGGGAGCCTGGACGAAGTTGGGGAAGGGATCCTCAAACACGGCAGTGGGAATGCCGCGTTTGACGGCGTCCACGAAGTTCTTCATTTGCTCCGGCGTGAGGCTCGAGGGCTGCACGGCCAGCAAGACATCGTACTCGTCGCTGATCGGGCCGTCGGCGCTGACCTGCTGCACGTCGTACTGCTTGCGCAGCTCTTCGATCAGCGGCTCACTGCGTTCGATGGCGAAGGTCTGGGGGTTCAGGCCGCCGAACAGCCGCGCGTCGGTCTGCAACACGCCGATCACCTTCCGCTTTTCCTGCGCCACGGTGCAGACGGAGCGGATCAGTTCGTACTCCACGCGCACGCCGCGCTCGAAAAAGGGTACCACCACCTTGTTCAGGCCGGAGGTCAATGCCGCGCCAAGATAGATGTCATCTACCTTGATGGCGCCGCGGCTGCGGCTGGCCACCTGCCGGCTGGTAATGCCGAACTCCTTTTCCGCCCGGTCGGCCGCCGGACTGTAAGGCTCCGTGTTGAAGATGTGCACCTCGATCTTGCCGCGGCCCATGGCCTCCAGCTCCCGGAGGGTGGAGAGGAGGTCGAGACGCGTGGTCACAAACGTCTCGGGCACTTCCGGGCTGATGAAGGCCTCGATGCGCACGGGATAGGTAGGCTTGATTTCGGCAATCAGCTTGCGGGTATCCGGATCGAGCGAGCTGAGCTTCTCGGTGGTGATGTCCAGGCGCGTGTAGGGGCTGTGGAAATTGATGGCCGTGGCCACCAGTCCGGCCGCGGCGGCCACCAGCGCCAGGGTGCGGGCGAAGAAGTGCCAGCCCAGCATCGAGCCCTCTCCCTTGCCTGCCCAGTGACGCCGGCCGATCAGCACCATGCACAGATAGAGCATCACCGTGACGATCATCAGGAAGTACACCACCCCCGAGAGGGTCAGCACGCCGCGGCCAAAGTCGTAGAACTGCCCGGCCAGACTGAGCTGCCGCACCAAGGGGGCCCACTCCGGAGAAAGGATCGCATCGGCGAAGGGGGCAAACACCAAGGGCGCGTTCAGCACCACCCCCAGCACGAAGGCCACCGTCAGATTGTTCGTCAAGAACGAGGCCACCATGCCGATTGCCAGCATGGCCACCCCCATCAACCAGTAGCCGCACGTGTTGCCGATGAACAGCCCCAGATCCGGCTCGCCGTACCACCACAAGAAGCCGTAGTTCCAGAGCATCGAATACAACAGCGAGACGCTGAAAATGGCCACGGCGGCCAGGTACTTGCCCAGCACCACCTCAAAGTCTGTCGCCGGAATGGTCAGCAACAGCTCGTCCGTCCCCTGCCGCCGCTCATCCGCCCAAATGCTCATCGTGATGGCTGGAATGAACACCAGCATGATGTAGGGCGCATAGCGATTGAGCTGGTCCAGATTGGCCAGGTTGGCGTTGAAAAACTCGTTGGGCCAGAACGCCGCAATCGCGTTCAGCAAAACGTATACACAAATGAAGACGTAACCCGTCGGATTGGCAAAGTAGCTCAGGAAGTTGCGGCGAAAAATCGCCGCGATGACATGTGTGTTCATCGATCTCACCTGTTCCCGCTCAGGCGAGCGATCCGCGGGCAAGCCCGCCCTTCTCCCGCCCAGGATTCGCCTCGCCGGCCTTCTTGCGCCATGGCAGCTACTGGGTCG
>DATMAF010000479.1:0-4802 GCA_035560315.1 Terriglobia bacterium
TCAATCCCCAACTCCGTGCCCACCACGCCGCTGCCGCCGTAGGTGGGATAACAGGTGATGCCGATCTTCATGCTGTCTGTCCTTACCGCGCCGGGAACAGGTGCGCCTGGCGCGAATCCGGAAACGCCCCGAAGTAGGCCACCGGATCCGGAATCTCGAGCGCTTCGCGGACCAGGAAGGGCTCGCCGTGGCGGGCGCCGATCATGGCGCCGTAATGGCGTGTCACGGACTCAATGACCTCCAGCGCCAGGGGGGTGGAGATCATGGTTTGCGGTTCCCGGGCGGCTTTGCCATCGTTCCGATAAAACTGCGAGCGGTAACAACGAATCGCCTTCATCTTGGTCTGGAACACCTCCGAAATGTCCACCACGAACGACGGCGTATATTCGATGCGCCCGGCATAGTAAAGGACGCGGAAAGGGCGGAAGCTTTCCTGACCGGTGTCAATCTTCGCCAGGCCGGAGTAGAACGCGGCCTCGGAGACCAGTTGGCTGGCGTGGACATGGTCGTAGTGCCGCTCCTCCCAGTAGGGGGCCAGCACCAACCTGGGGCGGTGTTGCCGGATCAGCCGGATCACGGCGAGCAGGTTCTCCTGACTCAGCTCGATGTTGCCGTCAGGAATTCCCAGATTCACCCGCAGCGAAAGCCCCAGCACCCGAGTCGCTGCAGCCGTTTCCCGGGCGCGAATCGGAGCCGATCCCCGGGTTCCCAACTCCCCTCTGGTAATATCCGCGGCGCCGATCCGGTATCCCTTGCGGGCCAGCAGGATCAGTGTTCCGCCGCAGCAAAGCTCCAGGTCGTCGGGATGGGTGCCGAAGGCCAGCACGTCCAGTCCGCGCCGGCGCATAGCAGACTTCCGCTGCAATGGAGATTTGCCTGGCATGGAACGCAAGCTGGCCGGCTCCGAAAGAGTTTTTGCCTCCGCGCGGATGCCCCAGAGAATGACCGATTGGGCCGGAGGTGTCAAGGTGCCTGCTCGTCGGCCGCCGAACTGTGCGAGCTACCGTGCCGCCACCCAAAATGGCCTTGACAGGCCCCACAACCGTGTGTACTATCCTTTCAACTCAAGGCGTTAGAGATTTGGGTAACAAGTTTTCCATCATCGGCTGCGACAATTCTGGCATCGCTCTCCGGCTGGGCAACGAAGGGGGAGAGCGATGAAGAAACGGGAGGCAAAATGCATCGAAACAGCATTGCGGCAACAATTGCGTGCGTGTTGATGTGGGCTGGTACAGCGCTCGCACAGAACGTGGGGGCCATCTCGGGACGGGTCACTGATACGACCGGGGCGGTTATTCCCGGCGCGACCGTCCGGCTGCAAAATCTGGATACGGGCTTCAGCCGGAGCGTTACCACGAATGCTCAGGGCGACTACCGGGCGCCGGAACTGCCGCTGGGACAATACCAGGTGGAGGTTACCTTTCCCGGCTTCCAGACGCAAATGCGCAGCGGCATAAATCTGACCATTGGCCGCGACGCCACGGTCAATTTCCAACTCTCGGTCGGCGAGGTCCAGGAGATCGTCACGGTCACCGGCGACGCCCCGCTCGTGGACACCACCAAGTCGGAGATGGGCGCGCTGGTCAGCCGCGAACAAATCTCCGATCTGCCCTTGAGCAACCGGGATTTCTCGGACCTGATTACGCTGCAGGCCGGGACGGTGCAGTACCGGCACGCCACGGGCGCGGGAGCGGCGGTGATGGGTTATGGGGCGCGCATTTCCGTCAGCGGCGCGCGGCCGACCCAGAACAGCTTCACGCTGGACGGGGCGGACATTAACACCGCCACGCAGTTGATCCCCTCGGGCGTGGACGGGGCGATGCTGGGCGTCGAAGCGATTCGCGAGTTCAAGGTGCTGGGCAGCAATTACAGCGCGCAATACGGCCGCGCCGCCGGCGCGAATCTGATGGCCGTCAGCCGCTCGGGCACCAACGAACTGCACGGCTCCGCCTTTGAATATTTTCGCAATGACAACCTAGATGCCGCCGAATGGGATGACAACGCTTTCGGCATCAAAAAACCGGAACTGCGCCGTAATCAGTTTGGGGGTTCATTGGGCGGGCCGGTCACACGCGACAAGCTGTTTTTCTTCACCACCTATGAAGGAGTCCGGGACCGGCTGCCGCGCACCCGCACGGCGACGGTGCCCACGCCCGAAGCGCGCACCGGCGTATTGCGCAACACGAACTGCACCGTCTCCAATATCACCGTTCGCGAAGAGGTCAAACCCTATCTGGCTCTTTGGCCGCAACCGACGGGCACATTGCCCGCCTGTGGGTTCACCGCCGATTTCGTCTCCACCGACAACCGACCGTACGATGCCAACTACTGGAGCGCCCGGATGGATTATCAATTCCATTCCAATCACTCCCTGTTTGGCCGCTACACGCTGGACTTCTCGAATCTTACCGATATCGACACTCTGGGGATGTTCGGCAGCACGAGCAAGGCCCGCAGCCAGTATGTGACCCTCGAAGAGCGCAGTATCCTGTCGCCCGCCATGATCAATGCGGTGCGGCTGGCCTACACCCGTTCCAACAACACCGACGATGTGCTGGAAGTCAGTCCGCCGCCGGCCTCGCTTTCTTTTCTCGCCGGGCGTCCCTTCGGCGGCATTGGCGTGGGTAGCGGCATCACGGGGCTGACCGGTTACAGCGGATCGCTGCCCCGCGTCTACATCCTGAACAACTACCAGGTCTATGACGATCTGACCTGGGAGTTATCCAATCATTCCTTGAAATTGGGCGTGGCCATCGAACGGTTCATCTTCCATCGCACCGGCGTTTCCCGGACGGGGGGAGCGTGGACATTCACGAATTTTCAGAACTTCTTGCAAAACCGCCCGAACCGGCTGCGGATTCAAGGGCCGGACCGGTATTCCTGCCCCGATTACGGCACCTGCTACTCCGACCCCCACCGCTCGGTCACCCAGACGCTGTTTGCCAGCTATGTGCAGGACGACTTCCGGGTGCGTCCGAATCTGACCCTGAATCTGGGCCTGCGGTACGAGTTCACCACCGTGCCACAGGAGAAATACGGCCGGCTTGCCAATATCGAGAACCTGTATTCGCCGGTGGCGACCGTCGGCGGCGACCTGTATCCGAATCCCACGCTGAACAACTTCTCTCCGCGGTTTGGATTCGCATGGGATCCCACCGGGACGGGAAAAACCTCCATCCGCGGCGGCATGGGGCTATTCTTTGACGCCGTGCTGGCCCTGCAATGGATGGTGCCGATTGACCGCCAGCCACCCTTCTGGACCGACATCGACGTGCGCGCCAACGTCCTGGGCAGCGGCACCACCAGCCTGTTTCCCAACCTGAATCCGGTCATCGCCTCGCTGGCTCTCGGCCCGCAGGCCATCCACGCCATCGATAAGATCCAATACAGTCCCTACACACTCCAGTACAGCCTGGCTGTCCAGCGCATGCTCACCTCCTCGACGGTGGCTGAACTGGGCTACACCTGGACGCGGGGCATCCACCTGGGTAGCCGCGCGGATATGGCCGTCCCGCAGCCGATCCGGCAACCGGATGGGCGGTGGTTTTTCCCGGACCCAACCAATCAGAATGCCCCGCTGTTGAACCCCAAGTTCTCGCGGCTGGAGTGGTACAGTTCAGCGGCGTTCTCCGAATACCACGGCATGCGAGCCAGTTTCCAGCACACCATGTCGCAGGGTTTGCGGTTGCAGGTCAACTACACGTGGTCCAAAGCCATGGATAATCTCTCCGCGCAACTCAGCAACCTGCTGGGCAATTCCGCGGTACAGAACGGCTTCGACCCGGTGGCGGATTACAGCCTGGCGGATTTTCACATTTTGCACAACTTTGTTTCCAACTTTACCTATGACCTTCCCATCGGCCAGGGCAAGCCGATCGGGAGCAACTGGGGCGGCGTAGCCAACGCCATTCTCGGCGGCTGGCAGATCTCCGGAGTCTTCGCCGCGCAAACCGGCAACCCCTTCTCCATTGCCGGCGAAGATTCCTACTCTCACGTACGGTTTGCCGGAGGCGCCCGTCCCGATCTGGCCCCGGGAGGCAATAACAATCCCACCTTCGATGATCGGGTGCAGTGGACCCGCGCAAACGAGCCAGGACTATTGTGGTTCGATGGCTCCAATTTCAAGAATCAAGGGCTCGGCCCGGACGGTACCATCCCCTCTGGCTACTACGGAAATCTGGGCCGCAACACCGTGATTGGCCCGGGAATGGTGAAGATGGACTTTTCGGTACTGAAGAACTTTCCCTTGGGCGAGGAGAAAAATCTCCAGTTCCGCGCGGAGTTTTTCAACCTGTTCAACACCCCGCAGTTCGCCGAACCGGATACCAGCATCACCAGCGAGACCTTTGGGCGAATCTCCAGCACCATCCAGAACTCCGGGCGGCAGATTCAGCTGGCGCTGAAGTTCACCTTCTAGCCGGCAGGCAAGCGGCGCCCAATGCAGGCCCGGAGGCGACTCCTCCGGGCCTTTTTGTTTCTGCAATCGAATGTCGGCAGACGTTACTGACTGGCAGCGCATTTGCGAATCTGGTATACAGGTTGTTACTTCCCGGAGGTGCTTCCGATGATGCGTTGCATGCGGCTACTGGCCCTGGCGCTGCTTCCCGGCGTGGCTGCCGGCCAGAATTACGACCTCGACCTGCTGGCGACCTACTCGATCATCGCCCGCGACCCGGCCACGGGCGAGTTGGGACTGGGGGTGCAATCCAAAGCCTTTGCGGCTGGGAACCGCGTGGGCAATGCCAGAGGCGGCCTGGCCATCATCGCGCACCAGGCGGTCTCCAATCCCATGTACGGCGAGA
>DATMAF010000480.1:0-2598 GCA_035560315.1 Terriglobia bacterium
GGATATTAATGGCATCGGCTCTGTCGCCCACTTCCCGCACCAGCGCCAGACGGTCCTCCATCTCTCCCGCCAGGCCGGTCCGTGGCGGAATGATCTCGTAGAAGACCACCGGCTCGGCAGGGGACCCAATTTTCGAGCGCAGGTTTCGATTCACTGCTTCCATTCCCGCAGGGCCATGGGGCCAACTCTCCACGCGCGCAAAAAACCATCATACCTCACCGCCTCGCGCCCACAACGCCGCTGTAGGCGGCCCTGGATCAGGTGCAACAAGCGGTCCCTCTTCACAAAGGCGCGATCAGTCGCTGCCTTGCCCGCTCAATAACAAGGGACCCGGTTGTGCGGGGACCGGCGATCAGCGATCCCTGGCTGCTTGCTGCCGCACGACTTCCAGGCCGGCGGCGGGGATGGCAATGCGCTGGATGGCTCCTTCGGGGGTGGCCCAGATCTCCAGTTCGATTTCGTCCGTTACCGCCTGGAAATGATCCAGTTCCACGGCGGACGGCCCAGCAGCGACCTGTTCCCGGGAGAGATATTTCAGATGGATCGTTCCGGGCAGGGCCTCCTGCGGGATGAATACGTTGAATGGCTGGGTCATGCCGCGGGCGCGGTCATAGAGGCGCAGCAGGAAGGCGTAATGGTGAAAGAAGTTGGTGTCGAGCACCGCCAGATCGTTGCGGGGCAGGAGAAAACTTTGCTGGTAGGGCTCCCCTCCGGAAGCGGTCATTTCCAGATTCGTCTCGCCGGGGCCGAAGTGGACGACCAGCTTGCCCGGCTTGGGGGATTTCTGGACGCGCTCATAGGAGAGCGGATACATCGCCTCGTTCAGGCTCAGCGACGCGGTTTCCGACACCATGGCTCCCCCCGGCCCTTGGACTTGCAACTCGCCGTTGGCCACCCAGCCACTTCCGCTGGCGCGGATTTCGAACGTTTCCGTGCCGACCAAGCGGTTGCCAGAACGGATTTCAAACGCGCCGCGATCCGGCGCCGGGGTGTTGCCGGCTTGCTGCGCCCGGCCGATGGGCGAAAGCGCCAGCCATCCTGCCAGCAACGCCAGCAAACTCCAGGGCGGATATGTCTGGGGGCGGCTGCGCGACACGGAACGGGCGAAGCAGCGGCTTTTCGGTCCCCTTCTGTCGTTCGGGAGCGGCACGGTCAGGGCTCGCTTTCGGTCAGGCATGGGGCATTCTGAAATATCGGCAGGGCCAGGATCTGCTGCACGACCGCCAGCGGATCTCCCGGCCCGCTGTGCACCGTGAAAGTGGATTTCTGATAGAACGGCAGGCGCTCCTCGTAAAGTTTCCGGAAACTGGCCTCGTCGCGAAACAAGGGCCGGTTCACCATCAGGGCGCAGCGCATCAGCAACTGCTCGATGGGGCACTCCAGCCAGATGGTGATCGCCTGGGCGTGCTGCAGCAGCGCAAAATTCTCCGGCTGCGCGACGGTGCCGCCGCCCAAAGCCACCACGCGGCCCCCCGCGCGTTCGTCCTCGTCGAGTATGCGGCGCAGCAACTCCTGTTCCCGCTTGCGAAACGCCGCTTCCCCGGCGCGGGCAAAGATCTCCGCGATGCTCATGCCTTCGGCTTGCTCAATGAGCAGATCGAGGTCCACGAATTTCCACGCCATGCGCTGGGCCAGCAGCTTGCCGACGGTGGTCTTGCCGGAGCCCATGAAGCCCACCAGAAAGACGGTCCGCGGCGGCATGGATGGCGGCGTTCGGGGAACGGTCATAGAATGCTCTGCGCGGCAGGGCCGGAACGCAACGGCGCGCGCTCCCTCACCGGCGCGCCGCCGGGATCCGCGATGGCGCGACGGGCTTCTGCGTGCGCTACGGGGCGTGCTCCTGGGAGCCCGATGCCCGCACTCGGATTGTACCACTATAGGAAGTGACCCGGACGGTGGAATCCCCGGAGTTGAATTGTCCTTGCAGGTACTTGGCGGGCGAGAGGCGGCGGAAGGCGTTGCTGAGCGGCGTGGGCCGGAACGAAAGGCTGTTTTGGATAGCGCCCATGACGGCGCGCGCCGTCAGTCGGAAGCTGGCCTTGGCGGTCGCGAGAATGTCAATGGGCGAGCTGTAATTGTTCAGCACATAGGTTCCGCCCTCGCCGAAGTCGCCTTCGTAGCGAATGGTTCCGGAGTTGGTGTTGGCGACCAGTTCCGGTCCGTTGACCTGGACGAAACGCAGGTCTCCGCTGATGGAATCGGCGTTGATGCTGCCCGTTGCGGAGTGAATCTGAATCGGGCCGTCCACCGTGCGGATGGTGATCTGGCCGCGCGCTTGGGAGACGGAGACTGCGGTGCTGACGCCTTCAATCGCCAGCGACCCTTCCAGGTTCTTCACGACCACCTGGCCGCGCTCCGAGTCGATGCGGACGGCGGCCTGCCGCGGGACGCGCACCGTGAAGTCCATGCGGGCGTCTTTGGCGGAGGCGTCGCGCCGGGGATGGACCTGCACGGAGACCTGCTGTTCGCCTCCCGCGATGGTCACATCGACGGCTTCGCTGCCGGGACGGCCTTCGAGCTCAATGAGGAGCTGGTCCCATCCCTCAATACGGACGTCCCCGCGGTGGTTGTGAAGATGGAACGTCGGATTGGCGGTCG
>DATMAF010000481.1:0-2936 GCA_035560315.1 Terriglobia bacterium
CCGAACGCGGTGGTCCTGGGCTTGTCGCAAAACCCCGTGACCGGCCTGCTGGTTGCCGCCACCCACGGGCGGGGGATCTTTGCCATCACCACCGGCGCGCCGGCCAACGCGGTTCCTCGTTTCCGGTCGGTGGCCAACGCCGCGGGTTTTGAAGCCGGTCCTCTGGCGCCCGGGATGGTGGCCTCGCTGTTTGGTTCCAATCTGGCTGCATCCACGGCGACGGCGGCCGGAGTTCCGTTGCCCTCCTCGCTGGCAGGAGTCGCGTTGTTGGTCAACAACGTGGCGGCGCCGCTGTTCTTTGTATCCCCGGGACAGATCAATTTCCAGGTTCCCTATGAAGTCGCCGCGGAGTCCATAGTAGAGTTGCGGCTGGCCAACGCGGCCGGCGCGGCGGTGATGCAAGTGCCGTGGCGCCCGGCCAGTCCGGGCATTTATCAGAACGCGGGCAGGGGCGTCATCTTGCATAGTGGCGGCAGCTTAGTGTCGGAGTCGGCGCCAGCGGCGCGCGGCGAAGAGTTGGTGATGTACGTCAGCGGATTGGGGGTGGTCGCTCCGGCAACTGCCAGTGGAGTTCCCGCCCCCTTGTCGCCGCTAGCTCTCACGCCGTCCCTCCCCTTGGTTCGCGTGGGCGGACTGGTGGCGGAAACCCGATTCTCCGGACTGGCCCCTGGTTTTGTGGGCCTCTATCAGGTGAACTTCGTGGTACCTCCGGGAGCCGCAGGCCAAACCACGGTAAGCCTGGTAATGAACGGCGTTCCCAGCAATACGGTCCCCTTGCACGTCCAGCCTTAGTTGTCGCCTGGAACAGTTCCGGCTCCCGCCAACCAGACGAAACGGATTGCACAGTATGGAGTTGTTGCCGGGGCAGTGTGGCCAGGGCAATCCCGGACGAAGCCAGGATGCGGTTTGGCTGCCCGCCGGTGAGCCCCTAGGTTAGAATGGGGGGAGATCGCAATCCGGAGGGGAACCGTGCTTGGTGGGAAACGCCGAAGGACCCTGCTTGGCTGGGGAGGTTTGCTGGCCGTCGGATGGGCGTCTCTGACGGCTGCTGGGGCTGCCCAGGTGGAGGCCGAAAACCAGCTTCGCAGTGCCGACCCCAAGATGCGGGAGCGGGCGGTGCGCGAACTGGGGGAGTCCCATAACCCCGCCTATGTCCCGGTGCTGGGGCAGTTGGTCCGGGATCCGGATGACCGCGTCCGCATGACGGTGATCAAAGCCCTCATCCGCATGGGGACGCCAGCCAGTCTGCCGCCGCTGTGCGCCGCCGTCCGCGACGGCCTGCCGGAGATTCGCTACCTGGCGATCGATGGCCTCGTGAACTACTACCTTCCCGGTTACGTGGACACGGGGTTTGGCGGCATGTTTCGTTCCGCCGTGCAGCGGTTCCAGAACCTGTTTTCCGATGTCGATACCACGGTCGTGGATGCCGATACCCGGCTCGACCCGGCGGTGCTGGAGACGCTGGGCAATGCGGTCAAAGGAGCCCCGGACATGCAAACGCGGATCCGGGCGGCACGGGCGCTGGGCATCCTTCGCGCCCGCGACGCGGTTCCGGCTCTGCTGGAGGCCGCTTTCAGCAACCAGGTGGAGCTGATCGAGGAAGTGCTGCGGGCCTTTCAGAAAATCCAGGAACCGTCCGTGGGCCCGCGCATTCAATTCCTGCTGCACTACCCGCAGGAATCCATCCAGCGGCGCGCCACCATCACGCTGGGCCTGCTGCGGACGCGCGAGGCCATCCCGCAGTTGCGCACCCTGCTGGAGAACAGCCCCAATAAGAATGTCCGCATCGCGGCGCTGGAGGCTTTGTCTTTCATGCCCACGCCGGAGAACGCTCCGCTGTTTGCGGGCTACCTGGAGGACCGCGAAAAGCAGATGCGGGCCGCGGCGGCGCTGGCGCTGGGGAGGCTGCCAGAAGCGAATTACTCCGGGATCCTGCTGCAAGCCCGCCAGAAGGAGCGGGATGCCAGCGTCCGGCTGGCGCTGGCCTTTGGCCTGGTGGCCAATGGCCGGATGGAGTTCCTGGAAGAGCTGATTTCCAGCCTCGATTCGCGCGTGCGGGTGGGCGAGGCCCGTCCTTACCTGATCGAGCTGGCCCGCAAGCCGGCGGTGCGTGAGGAACTCTACCCTCACCTGTATGCCCCGGAGGCGGAGATTCGGAAGAATCTCTGCATGGTTCTGGCCGCCTCCGGGGACGCCACATCGGTCAGCTATCTGGAAGTGTTGCTCCGGGATTCCGATCCGGCGGTTGTTCAGGAAGCCAGCCGCGCGATTCGCATCATCCGGTCGAGGCAGATGTGAGGCCCCGCGAGCCGCGCCCTCCGATCGTGCCGGGGGCGCCGGGTGGGGGGTTTTCAGCGGATGCGGAGGGAGGCCGCGATTTCAGAAAAGGAAATGACCACCGGGCCGGCCGCGGAGACCGGCCGGGTGCTGGCCATCGATTTGGGGGATCGCCGGATGGGTTTGGCCATCAGCGATCCCCTCGGGTTGACGGCCCAGGGCCTGCCAACCGCCGAGCGGCGCAACCGCCGGGAGGACATGAATTACATTCGGTCGTTGGTCCGCCGCCACGGCGTTCGGCGCGTTGTCATCGGCCATCCGATTAATATGGACGGCACGGCCGGCCCGCGGGCGGAGGCGGCCAGGAATTTCGCGGCCCGGCTCGCAAAGCACTTGGGCATCGACGTGGTTCTGTGGGATGAGCGGCTGACCAGCGTGGAGGCCGGCCGGCTGCTGCGCCAAGCCGGGCTGGGAGCGGAGCAGCGCGCGCAAGCGGTCGATCAAGTGGCCGCTGTGCTGCTCCTGGAGAATTTTCTGGAAGCGCGCCGGCCGGCGGACTCCGGCTCGCGGGATGGTGCATGAAACTGGTTATCCAACGGATTCTGATTGTCGCCGCGGCGGCGCCGCTGATCGCGCTTCTGTGGCTGCTGGCGGACGGA
>DATMAF010000482.1:0-2896 GCA_035560315.1 Terriglobia bacterium
CGATCACACCGGCTTTTATTCGCTGCCGGATGACTACCCGGTCTTTCATGTAACCTGCATGACCCACCGGCGCGATCCGATTTACGCCACCACCATCGTCGGCAAGCCTCCCATGGAGGACTGCCACATGGGCCGAGCCATAGAGCGCATTTTCCTGCCCCTGATGCAACTGCAACTGCCGGAAATCGTGGATGTCCATATGCCGTTTGAAGGCGTTTTTCACAACTTGATGCTGGTCTCCATTCGCAAGGCCTACCCCGGCCACGCCCGCAAGGTGATGAACGCCATCTGGTCGCTGGGCCAGGCCATGTTCACCAAGTGCATCATTGTGGTGGATGAGGACGTCAACGTTCAGGACGCGCGCGAAGTTGCCTGGAAGGCGCTGAATAACATCGACCCGGAGCGCGACATTCAGTTCACGCTGGGGCCGGTGGATTCGCTGGACCACGCCAGCCGCCTGGCGCATTTTGGTTCCAAGATGGGAGTGGACGCGACGCGCAAATGGCCGTCGGAAGGATTTAGCCGTCCCTGGCCGGATGAGCTGCGGATGGATCCGCGCATCCAGGCCTTGGTGGACAGCAAGTGGGAGCAACTGGGGCTGAAATGACTGCTTCAACTGGCCGGCGAGGGGGTGCGATGCCGTAGCCAGAACAGAAGGAGCAGCAACCCGCCGGCCACCGCGGCGACGGCCAGGGCCCACGGGCCGGCGTTCAGAAGCATCTGCCAGGCTTGCCGTCCGTACCGCACCGCCAGGTATCCTTCCAGGCCATAGCGGATCAGCCGTCCCACAAAGAGCGCTGCCGCAAAACGGCTCCAACGGAAGCGCAGCAGCCCTGCCGCCAGGATAAAGAGTTTGAAGGGAGCCGGCGGCGGCAGCAGCGCCGCGACCATCACCGCCAGCGAACCTTGCCGTTCAATCTTCCGGCGCACCCGCTCCATCTTTTCCGCGGCAATGCGCTTTTTCTTTAAAAAAGCCTCTTCCCCCTTGCGAGCGGCGAGGTAAAGCAGGCTTGCTCCGGCGACCGAACCCGCTGCGGCAACCAGCACATACAGGGGCGTCCGGGAAGGGTTGCGGACTGACAACGTAATCAGCCACAAGTCCACACCGCTGGGAAAAGGCAAGAAACAGGAGTCGAGCACCGCGGCCGTACCCAGGCCCCAAACCCCCAACGGAAGCAGCAACTGCTCCACCCAGCCCGCCAATCGGTTCAACCAGGGCAATCAGGATATGCTCCCGCGGCCGGCCTCCGTCCCGCGCAGCGGCGCGGCGGCCGCACGAATTGATTCCAGGCAACTCACACAGGGAAAGGGGAGGACTTCACAATTCGATTTGCCAGCCGCAACAGAGCGCCACCCGCAGGGCTGGTTTCCCGGCCCCGCCTTCCGGCCGCCTCACAGTCCCCGGACCGCGCGGCCGGCCGGCACGGCGGCTGTGCCATCCGCAAACGATGCCCGGGTTCCGGCAGAGACTTCCGGCTAACGGAAGCTCTTGAGCGCGGCCTTTTCGTCCTCGTACACTTCGAACACGGTCAGCAATTTCGTAATCTGGAGAAGATCGTGGACCTTCTTGGCCAGATTGAGCAGCTTCAGCTGACCCTGCTGGTTGGTCAGCGTGGTGAAGCCGCTCACCAAAGCGCCCAGGCCCGAACTGTCGATATAGTTGACGTCCGCAAGATTGAGCAACACCTTTTTCTGCCCGCGCGCGACCAGGTCCTGAAACGTATCGCGGAGCAAGGCGGTCGGTTCGCCGAGAATGATCCGCCCGCTTAAATCCAGCACCGTTACCCCGTCGGCCTGCCTTGCCGTCACCTTCAGACTCATCCTGTGCTCCTCCTCGGAAGTTTTCGGTAAAAACTTGACCATGCGGACTTCCATGCCGCCGGGGGAAGCTCGGCGGATGGAAAGCCGGTCCATCAAAGACTGCATTAACAGCAATCCGCGTCCAGTCTCCAGCAGCAGGTTTTCCGGACGCCGGGGATCGGGAACCAGACGGGGGTCGAATCCCTTTCCTTCATCCCGAATTGAAATTGCCACGCCCCCGCGGCTCAGTTCCGCCTGGACGTAGACTTTCTTGCTCACCCGCCAGCGGTTTCCGTGGATGACGGCGTTGACAACGCCCTCCCGCACGGCCAGCGCGATCTCGCTCCGCTGCTGCTCGCTGCAACCGGCCTGGTCTGAAAACTCAGTGAGCAACATTTCCGCCAGGTCGGCGCTTTCCAATTTGCTCTGTAATACCAACTCCAGCCGCCGAACGATCCCTTGCTTACTCACTCTTGCCAGCCGCTTGCGGGATGTCATGGCGAACCATCAGTTTACATGCAGACCCCGAATTGTCAATGCGCGCCCGGTCCGCGGAAGCCGCGGCCGACCGGCAGTCGCCGGCCCAGACAGCGGCAGCAATTGCATTTTCGGGAGGTGGCGCCAAACCGTCAACGGCCGCGAGCAACCAACGGCAGGCGCCTGGGGCAACGCAATCCGCAGAGGTGGCTCTACGGTGTGGTGAGAGGAACAACGCCCGCTTTAGAACGGTCCCGGCAGAGGACGGGGCAGCGGAATCTCCCCGCTCCGCTGGTTCTGATTCCCCCGCACCGGCGTCACGGGAGCGGCTGCGGGAGTCGGGAGCGGCAGGGGAGATGGGCTGGCCGAAAAATCCAGTTCGTCGCCATAGAAGACCAGGTCGCGATCCAACTGCATTTCCAGCGCCGAACCCCGCAGCAACTGGACTTCGTTCCCGCGGGTCAGCAGGACCGCAATCATCCCGGCGGTGGCTCCCACGCCGGCGCCAATCAGCGCGCCATAACCCGCTCCGGCGGCCCGGTCGCTATTGCCGGCCACGCCAATGATGGCTCCCGTCCCCGCCGCCTGGACCGCGCCACCGGCCACGGTCGCGGCATCC
>DATMAF010000483.1:0-10032 GCA_035560315.1 Terriglobia bacterium
ATCTCCGCCAGTTTCTTGCGGAGTTCGGCTTCCTCGGCCGCCAGCCGGTCGCGCTGGTCCAGCACCTGGTCGTGGACGCGCCGAAGCTCTTCGAGCTCCTCTTCCCGGCGGCGCGCCTGTTCTTCTTCGTCCAGGCCCAGCCGCGCCAGCGAAGCCGCCACCACTTCCGGCGGCAGCGCCGCGGAAGCAGCCCGGGCCAGAGGCGCCGCGCCGGGCGCCGCGGCCGAGCCGGGTTCCCCGCGCAGAGCCACCGCCACGCCGCGCCGGCCATCGGGATGCAAATCCACCCGAACCACAAGGCCTTCCCGCTCCGCGCCGGCGGACCCCTGGTGCGGATACTTGACGGCGGTCCGCATGCCGACGCGATAATCGCGGTCGGAAAGAAAATAGATCGCCGCCGGACTGGCATTCACCACCACGGCGGTTTCGTCCTCGGCGGGCATCCCGTCTCCGGGACGCACCAGCGCCGTGTCGGCGACCGCGATGCGCGGCTGGTTCCGCCGTTCTTCTCCGTTCCAGGGAAGCTTGCCTGCTTCCCCAGCAGCAGACTCCTGCGGCGCGCCCAGAATTTCCTGCATCTTGCGGCGGAGCAGGGGCCGGCTGATGGGCTTGAGGACGTAGGGCAGGCGGCGTTCGTCTATGAATCCCCAGGTGGCCTCCGATGCAATGTCGCCCGTGATGAAGACAATCCGGCGCTGATATTCCGGGAATCCCTGCTTTATTTTGAGGTAGAAATCCTTGCCGCTCAGGCCGCTCATCCACATGTCGCACAGGATGAGGTCGTAGCTGGCGTGCAGACAGCGGGCCAGCGCTTCGGAGGCGGTGGAGCAGGTATCGACCTCGTAGCCATCCGCCTCCAGCATTTTTCGCAGGACGGTCAGCGTCAGCTCATCATCGTCCACGACAAGAATGCGAGCGGCCTCCATAGCGGTTTCCTGCGGGTGGTCCTGCCGGCGCGAGCGGTTTGCAAGAGAAGTGTAAGAACCTTTTTCTATTGCCAAGGTTTTCCGACGGAGCGGCGGCCGGCCGCGCTTGTTTCCCGATCCGGACTCTTCCCCTTCAAATTCCAATCCTGCTGCGACGCAACTCCTTCCTCTCTCTTATCGACCCGCTTCCTGCGATTGTTTAGCCGCGCCGTTGCCCTTCCGGCACTTCCCGGCGGCCGCGCTCCCGTTTGAACGATTCACTCGGCGGGACAGCCCGCCGGGAAATTGTACAATAGGGTCTCCCGTTTCGCCCGCTGGCTCCTGGCGCCCGGCGCGGTGGCGGCTGCGATCCACAGGGGGTTCGTTTTTGCTCAAATTCTGGGACCACGCCATTGGCTACCGCCGCCCGGATCCGGCGCTGTCGCCGGAGCCCTTTGAATGTTCCTTCGAGGAAGCCCAAGACTGGTGCAATTTTGTGGTGTTGCGCCCCGCTTGGCTTCCGGCGGATTGCCGCCTTGCCTCGCTCACGGTTCGCCCCGAAACGATCCGGCAGGCCTCCAGCCTGCGGATGATCATCGCGGGGGAATCGCGGGCCTTCCGGCTGAAACAGTTCTTCTTGGACTGGTGGGTGCCGACTTCCTCGGATGCCAATCTGACCGCTCCGGGAAAGCCGTTTACGGCGGCCGGCATTGTCGGCTATGAGGGCCGGGATTACAAAGGGCGGCAGGCGCTCTGCATTCATCGCTACGGCTCCCTGCTGGAGCTGGCCATCCTCGAGGGCGCCTTCCGCCCGGAGGAGTTGCACCGCTTTCTGAATCAACTGGAGCCGGCTGTTCCCGAAGCCGTGCGCGAGATCGCCGCTCTGCCGTTTGCGCAGATCAGCTACTATGCGCGGAAAGGCCCAGGACCCGGACCCTGGAACTACGACTTGATCACCGGCTGCCGCTGGAGCGCCGCACGCGAGCGGTGGAAAACGGAATTTCCCAGTTCCCGCATTTTCTACCCGCGGTGGCTGCCGCCTTCCTTTCTGTTCGATTCGGTGGGCACCCGGCATGAGAGCGCCAGCCAGCACTGCGAATATCAGTTGCTGTTTCGCCACGGCGGCAATTTGACCGACAACCTCTGGATCCGGGCGGTCGGGGAGGAGACCCAGAAAATTTTGTGGATCGCTCCCGGGCTGGACCGCCGCATGGGCATTCAGCTCAAATCGGTAGCGCTGGAGAACCGCACGGTGCGCCTCGGCTCCGCTTCCGAGCCTTACGGCGAGCGTTTCGCGCAATGGATTGAGAACGGAGTGGCGCTGGAGGTTCATGCCCGTGCTTCGCGGCACCTCTCCCAGCAGGATTTCGCGCGGTTTCTCGACAACCTCGAGGTCCTGGTAGGTTCTGGCTAAGCGCCGCAGAATCCTGGATACCTCATGCTGGCTTCGTGGTAGGGTGATCAGAGCGAGGGGGACGAATCCTATGCGGAAGACAAGACTATCTCATCAGATGACCGCGCTCGCCCGAAGCGTCGCGGCTCTATTGCTGCTGGCGTCAGCGGCCGCCGGCGGCGAGATTCGGGTCATGGCCTCGGGCGGATTTACCGAGCCGTACAACGCGGTCGTTCCGGAGTACGAACGCAAGACGCAGGACAAGGTCCTGACGGTCTATGGTGCCTCCATGGGCGGCGCCCCCGATTCCATTCCGATGCGGCTCCAGCGGGGCGAGCCGGCCGACGTGCTGATCATGGCCAGCACCGCTCTGGACGCATTGATCCAGCAAGGCAAGGTGGTCCCGGGCAGCCGCGTCGATCTGGTGCGCTCGAAGATCGGCATGTCGGTGCGCGCCGGAGCTCCCAAACCGGACATCCGCACCGTCGAAGGCCTCAGGAAAGCGCTGCTCAACGCCAAATCCATTGCCTATTCGGCCAGCGCCAGCGGAACGTATTTAGCCAGCGAACTGTTCCCGCGGCTGGGGATCTGGGAACAGATCAAGGGCAAGAGCAAGCGGATTGAAAGCGAGCGGGTGGCCGCGGTGGTGGCGCGCGGCGAGGCCGAGATCGGCTTTCAGCAGGTGAGCGAGTTGTTGCCCGTGCCCGGCGCCGACTTTGTGGGCCCGCTGCCGGAGGAAGTGCAGTTGGTGACGACCTTCTCGGCAGGCATCGTGGCGGGGGCGAAAAACCCGGCGGGGGCCAAAGCCCTCATTGAGTTTCTGGCCTCCCCGGCCGCCATTCCGGCCATCCGAAAGAGCGGCCTGGAGCCGGTCGCCTCAGAATAAGCGGCCCGCTCAGTTTTTCTGGCGAGAATAGATCACAAAGAATTTGTCGCTGCCGAACAAATCGGACTCCCGCGCCGGGTAGAAGCCGGCGGCCGCCAGCATGGCATCCACCTTCTGCCGCTCCGAGGCCATTTCCAGCACTTGACCGCGGTGTTGCATCGTCCGGCGCTGATTGCCGTGCAGAGCCTCGTGCATGGAAGCGTTGGGGCCGCCGGCGGCCGGGGCATGCTGGCCGCCGTGCGAAGCATTCTCGATGATGACGATGCGGCCGTCCGGCTTGAGGTATTTCGCCAGGTTCTTCATATAAACATCCGGGTGCTCGATGTGGTGCAGCACGTCGTGGAAGAACGCCACATCCACGATGGGACCGGAAAGCCGGGCGTCGTCCGGGACGGCCAGGTGCGTCTCGATATTCTGGATTCCCTCTTTGGCGGCTCGTTCGGAGATGTACGAGAGCAGGGCGCTGTCAATATCCACCGCAATGGCCCGGCCCGCCGGCGCCACCGCTTTGGCAAACGGCCGCGTGAATACCCCGGAGCCGGAGCCGATGTCGGCGATCACCATGCCCGGCTGGACGCCAATAATTTTCAGCACCTCGTCAATCTGCAATCCCGCCACCCGCTGCGGGTTTTCGAGGTGCGGAATCCACTCCGCGGCCGGTCGCGAGCCGATCTGCCCGGCCAGTGCCACCCAAGCGCCCCAGACGATTGCGCCGAGGCCGGCGAGTAAGCTTCCGTTCTTGCGACGTTGTTTCATGGCGACAGTTCCTGGTTGCCTGCTTTCGCCGGGCGCAGGAAGCGGCTCAGCGCCCGCGACAGCTCGCTTCGGAAATGGGAACCAACTCCGGGGTCATTGTGATTATATCGTATCGGTTGCCGGCCCGGGCGGCCTGCGCCTTGCGCCCCGGGAATCCCTTCGGTATGATGAGTTGCCTGGAAAGGGTTCCTTCGTTCCGGGCCGCACCCAGCTTCTGCTCCCGGCGCGCTCGGGGACCAGACTCATGCCCATCCGTGAAAAGGCGCACCTGATGACCGGCTCGGAGATTGAGCGGACGCTGGTTCATCTGGCGCATGAAATCGTGGATCGGACGGAATCCGTCCAGAACCTGGTGTTCATCGGGGTGCGCCGCCGCGGCATCTATCTGGCGGAGCGGCTGGCCCGCAAAATCGGGCAGATGACTTCGACCGCGGTCCCGGTCGGGGGAATTGATATCCAGCAGTACCGGGACGATCTCACCCTCCGTCAGATGGACCCGGCCGTCCAGGGCAAGCAGATTCCATTTCCCATCGCGGGCCGGGATGTGGTCCTGGTGGATGATGTGCTCTACACCGGACGCACGGCGCGGGCGGCGCTGGAGGCTCTGTTCGATCATGGGCGGCCGCGGCGCATCCGGTTGTGCGTGCTGATTGACCGCGGCGGGCGGGAACTGCCCATCGAAGCCAGTTTTGTGGGCAAACGGGTGGAAGCGGCCCCGCAGGAAATCATCGAAGTCCGACTGCGGGAAGAGGACGATACGGAGAAAGTCCTGCTGCTGGAGAAGGAGAATGGCCGGGCCGTTGCAGGCTGATGGCCCGTGGCCGTTCGGGAAGGGAGCCGGTCCTGCCGTGAAAGCGATGCAGAAACGCGGACTGCTGGGGATCGAGGAACTCTCCACGGAGCAAATCCAGCAGATTCTGGATCGCGCCAGGTTTTATCAACCGCTGGAAACCCGCACCGGCAAGAAATTCGACACGCTGCTCGGCCGGACCATCATTCACCTTTTCTACGAAGCGTCCACGCGCACCCGCACCTCCTTCGAGATTGCCGCCAAACGCCTCGGGGCGGACACCGTCTCGATCACCGCCCAGGCCTCCAGCGTTCATAAGGGCGAATCCCTGCTGGACACGCTGAACACGCTGGCGGCCATGCGTCCGGATGCCATCGTGATGCGCCATGCCGCTTCCGGCGCTCCGCATTTTCTGGCGCGGTTCCTGGAAACGCCCATCATCAACGCCGGCGACGGCACCCATGAGCATCCCACGCAGGCGCTGCTCGACGCGCTGACGATCCTGGACCACAAGCCGTCCCTCAGCGGCCTGCGCGTCGCCATCATCGGCGACATCGTGCACAGCCGTGTGGCGCGATCCAACATTCATCTGCTGACCAAGTTCGGGGCCCGCGTAGTGCTGTGCGGCCCGCCGCCGATGCTCCCCAAAGTGTTCGAGTGTTTCTCGCCGCTGGTGGAACGCACCTTCAGGATGGAGGAGGCCATCGCCGGAGCCGATGTCATCATGATGCTGCGGGTCCAACTGGAGCGGCAGCGCGGCCAGCTCTTTGCTTCCGACAACGAGTATTTCCGCTTCTACGGCCTGCGGCTGGAGCATTTGCAAGCGGCGCGGCCCGACGCCATCGTGATGCATCCGGGCCCCATTAATCGAGGCCGCGAGCTCAGCTCGGAGGTCGCCGACTTCCCGCGTTCTGTGATTCTGAACCAGGTGGAGAATGGCATCGCCGTGCGCATGGCGGTGCTGGACCTGTTGCTGGCCGGCGGCACATCCAAGCCAGCGGAAAGAGAGTAGGGGGCGGATATGAAGCAGAGTGACAGAAGGATGTCGCTGGTTGTAATCGCGTGGACGATCCTGCTGGCGTCGCCTCGGATCCTGGCTCAGGATGGGCTGGGGCCCGTGGACCGCTACTGGCTTCCGCCGTACGATCTGAACCGGGTGGTGCCCGGCGTCATGGCCCCGGACTTCCGCTTGCAGGATCAGGACGGCAAGGTGCATCAGCTCTCGGACTATCGCGGCAAGAATGTCGTGCTGGTATTCTACCGCGGCCATTGGTGAGGCGCCTGCACCACGCAGCTAGGACAACTGCGCAACTTGCTGGACGAAGCGCTGAAGGAAAGCACGGTAATTCTTGCCCTCAGTCCGGACGATGTCGAAGGGGCCCGCAAGATGGTGGAGAGACAAGCGAAGGAACAGGGAGCGCCCCCCAATTTCGCGTTGCTGGCGGACCCGGAGCACCGCGTCATCGATCGCTATGGGCAGCTCAATCCAGAGTTGTTTAAGAATGAGTCCAATCCCGCTGGTTACATTGTTCCTCACCCGGCGGTGTTCGTGATCGACCGGGAAGGCCGCGTGAGGTGGAAATTTACCAATACGGATGCGCGGGTTCGGGCCACCAACGAGCAGATACGGGAAGCACTGAAACCGCTCGTGAGCGAGTAAGCGCTTGGAACAATTGGGCCGGCTTGTTCCGGTATCCCGGAGGCCGTCATAGGGATGAGTATCCTGTTAATTCAAAACGGGCGGGTGATTGATCCCTCCCAGGGCATCGACCGAGCGGCGGATGTGCTGGTGCGCGACGGCCGGATTGCCGCCATCGGCGACCATCTTCCTGCCGATGGCGCGGAGCGGTTCGACGCCGCAGGCTGCGTGGTGGCGCCGGGATTCATTGACCTGCACTGCCATCTGCGGGAGCCGGGCAAGGAGCACGCCGAGACGATCGAAAGCGGCGGCAAGGCGGCGGCGGCCGGCGGATTCACCTCCGTGCTGGCGATGCCCAATACGCATCCCGTCAATGACAACGCCGCCGTGACGCACTTCATCATCGAGACCGCGCGGCAGCAGTCGCCGGTCAACGTCTTTCCGGTGGGAGCCATTTCGGAAGGCTCCCGAGGCGAGCGCATGGCCCCCATCGCCGAGATGCGCGAAGCCGGCATTGTGGCGGTCTCCGACGACGGCATGCCGGTGATGAATTCCAATCTGATGCGCCAGGCCATGTCCTACGCGGCGGGGCTGGGCCTGACCGTGGTGGACCACTGCGAAGACCTGAACCTGAGCGCCGGCGGGCAGATGCACGAAGGCTTCACGGCGGTGCGCTACGGCCTGGCCGGCATCAGCGCGGCTTCCGAAGACGTCATGGTGGCGCGCGACATCCTGCTGGCCGAGCGCACCGGGGCGCGCTTTCACGTGGCGCATCTTTCCACCGCTGGCGCGCTGGGCATGGTGCGCGACGCCAAGCGCCGCGGCCTGCCCGTCAGCTGCGAAGTGACGCCGCATCACTTTACGCTCATTGACGAGGATCTCCGGGAGTACGACACCAACTTCAAGATGAAGCCGCCCCTGCGCGGCGCCGCAGACCGCGAGGCACTGCTGCGCGGCCTCGCCGACGGGTCCGTGGATGCCATCGCCACCGACCACGCTCCCCATGCCGGCAGCGAGAAGATGCAGGAGTTCGATCTGGCTCCGTTCGGCGTCATCGGTCTGGAGACCGCGCTCGGCCTGGCGCTGGATCGCCTGTACCATACCGGCTGCATCACGCTGCCGCGCCTGGTGGAGCTGCTGGCGACCAATCCCGCCCGCATCGTGGGGCTGGAGCGGGGGACCCTCAAGGTCGGGGCGGTGGCGGACATCACCCTTTTCGATCCGGAGCGGCGCTGGACCTACGACGTCAACCAAAGCTTTTCCCGCAGCCGCAACTCGCCGTTTCACGGGCGGACCTTCCGCGGCGGCCCGGTGGCCACCATCGTCGGCGGCCGCATTGTCTGGCGCTCCGACGGGACGTAGCGCGCTCGACTCCCTATCGCCCGTCGCCGCGGAAACAGGTAATATAGAGAACGTTTTTCGACGTCTTGCAGGTGTGGTTGACTCGGCCTTCATGTCCCTGACCAGCGGCCCGATTCTTACTGCCAAGCCCGCCGGCTTTCTGACCCGTACGTTTCAGCCGTTTCGATATCGCGATTTCCGCCTGATGTGGTCCGGCGCATTCACCTCCACCTGCGGCAGCTGGATGCAGAATGTGGCGCAGTCCTGGCTGGTCTTGCAGCTCACCGGCTCGGCGTTCTATCTGGGCCTGGTGTCCTTCCTGGCCGATCTGCCCATCATGCTGTTCTCCTTGCTCGGGGGGGTGATTGCCGACCGCGCCGACCGCCGCAAGCTGCTGCTCGGCTCGCAGTACACCCAGATGGCCAGCGCCTTGATCCTCACCGCCCTGGTCTTCGCCGACAAGGTCCAGATCTGGCACATCCTGGCGCTGGTCTTCATCAGCGGCACGGGGCAATCCTTCGGCGGCCCGGCTTATCAAGCGCTGATTCCAGGCCTGGTCCCGCGCGAGGACGTTCCCAAGGCCATCGCGCTGAACTCCATCCAGTTCAACCTGGCCCGCATGGTGGGCCCGCTGCTGGCGGCCGCGGCAATGGCGGCCGGCGGGCTGGGGCTGTGTTTCGGCCTGAACAGCCTTTCCTTTCTTGCGGTCATTGTGAGCCTCTCGATCATTCGCGCCACCTTTCTTCCGCAAAAAACCACTGAGACGGTCTACGAAGGATTAAAAAAAGGCTTCGCCTATGTCAAAAGCCGCGGGGCGCTCTGGCAGCTAACCATTCTGGGCTTTGTGAGCACGTTCTGTGGCATTCCGTTGCTGACTTTGCTGCCGGTGTTTGCCAAAGACATCTTCGGGCTGGAAGCGACGGGCTTTTCCTACCTGGTGGCGACCTCCGGAGCCGGTTCGATCACCGGGGCGCTGCTCTACGCCGGCCTTTCGCACAACCGCCACAATCCGGTCTTCGTGCTATGGGTCCAGATCGGGTACGCCATCCTGCTTGCCGCGTTTGCGGTGTCGCGGATCCTGCCATTGAGCCACGGGGTGCTGTTTCTCTCCGGGGCGGGACTGATGGCCATGTTTGCTTCGATTACGTCGCTGGTGCAACTCGGGACGTCAGAAGAGTTGCGCGGGCGAACCATGAGCATTTTCATGCTGGCCTTCCGCGGCGGGATGCCGCTCGGCAGCCTCGTGTTTGGCTACCTGGCGCAGCAATTTTCCCCGACCGCGGCGCTGCTCATGGCCAGCCTCCTGCTGGGGGTAGTGGCCACCGGCTTTCTGGCCTCCGATAGCGGCATGAAGCGGCTGTGAGGGTGTTCTACACCAGGTTCTCGAAAATTCCCGCGGCGCCCTGGCCCCCGCCGACGCACATCGTGACCATGCCGTAGCGCGCGCCCCGCCGTTTCATCTCATAAAGCAGCGTGGCGGTCAGCTTGGCGCCGGTGCATCCGAGCGGATGCCCCAGCGCCACCGCCCCGCCATTGACGTTGACGCGCTCGGGGTCGAGTCCCGCCTCGCGGATCACTGCCAGCGCCTGCGCCGCAAAGGCTTCGTTCAGTTCAATCAAGTCCAGGTCGGCCAGTTTCAAACCGGCCAGCCGCAAGGCCTTGGGGATGGCCCGCAGCGGCCCGATGCCCATGATCTCCGGCGGCACGCCCGCCACGGCAAAAGCGACAAACCGGGCCAGCGGTTGCACGCCCAATTGGCGCGCTCGCTGCGCGGACATCACGATCGCCGCCGCCGCTCCATCGCTGGTCTGCGAGGAATTCCCGGCGGTAACGGTGCCCTGGGCGTGAAACACCGGGGGCAACTGGGCGAGCGCCGCCAGCGAGGTGTCGGCGCGCGGCCCCTCATCCACCGCGAAGATCGACGTGGCGGTTTGGATGCCGCCGTTGTCGGCGGTGGTGAGGCGGACCTCCAGAGGGACAATCTCTTGCTGGAACCGGCCGCTGCGGATCGCCGCCAGCGCCTTTTGATGGCTGGCAAGCGCGAAGGCGTCGGCCTCGTCGCGGCGGATGCGGTAGTTCCGGGCGACGTTTTCCGCCGTCAGGCCCATGTTCAGATAGACATCGGGATAGCTCTCGGCCAGCGCGGGATTGGGAGCCAGCCGCGCGCCGCCCATCGGGACCAGGCTCATGGACTCGGCCCCGCCCGCAATGAGAATCTCGGCGGACCCGGCCAGGATGCGCTCCGCGGCCATCGCAATGGCCTGAAGGCCCGACGAGCAGAAGCGGTTGATGGTCTCGCCGGGCACGCTGCTGGGCAGGCCG
>DATMAF010000484.1:0-5902 GCA_035560315.1 Terriglobia bacterium
CCTGCAGGCCGGCTGCTCCCTGGCCGATACCGCCACGGCAGCGCAACTGCGCCAGTGGAAAGCCGAACATCCCGGCGCGGTGGTGGTCGCCTATGTCAACACCTCGGCCGAGGTCAAGGCGGAGGCGGATTACTGCTGCACCTCCAGCAACGCCGTCAAAGTGGTGGAATCCATTCCGGCAGACCGGGAAATTCTGGTCATGCCCGACCTGTTCCTGGGCGCCTATGTCCGGGAAGCCACCGGCCGGAAGAACATCCACCTGTGGCTGGGCGAGTGCCATGTGCATGCCGGCATCCGCCCCGATCACATCCAGCAGATGCGCCGGGAGCATCCGGGCGCCGAGGTTCTCATCCACCCGGAGTGCGGCTGCACCACTTCCTTTCTCTGTTATGTGGCCGCCAATGACATCCCCGGCGAGACGCACATCGCTTCCACCGAGGGCATGATCCGGCACGTTTCCCAGTCGCCGGTGCGGGAGTTTATCGTTGCCACGGAGAACGGTATCCTCCATCGCATGAGAAAAGAAGCGCCCCACAAGGTCTACTATCCCGCCAAGGAAGATGCCTTCTGCTCCTACATGAAGCTCATCACTCTGGACAAGGTGCTTCGCTCCCTGGAGCAGGACGTATACGAAGTGCGCGTGCCGGAGCCGGTGGCCGGCCGTGCCCGGCTGGCCATCGAGCGTATGCTCCGGCTGGCGTAGGGGTTCCCGCCCGTCTGCGGGCTGGTTTTCTGAGCCGCTTGGATACTGCTGCCGGCTTCCCGGAAATGGAAGGCTCCCTTTTAATACCAACGCGTTAGCGGCTTCCGCTTCGTCTGCTTGAAGCTCTGCTCAGGGATTGCGGTCCCCTCATCGCAAGCTCCCGCTGGATGTATCCTTTTCCACAACACCTCCGGCAATCGCTTTTCTGCTGCCTGCCTTAGGCCCAATGTCCTAGGACGATAGATGGAACGAAATTGGGACCCCCGGGCTATTGCGGGGCCGGGGGGCGGGTGGTAGAGTTTCCTGGAAATAGGGCGTAATTCGTGCGAACACAGTCGGACCTCAGCGCCGGCGCGCCGCAGGGGACACCCAGAGGCTGAAGGCTCCGGGACAGGACGGCACGATGGGATCGAAACACAAGCAGCGCCACAGCCGCATTGGCAGCAGCGTCGCGCATCGTTCCGGCGCGGCCGGGGTAACTCTGCTGGAGATACTCATCGTCCTCAGCATTCTGATGATCGTGGGCGGATACGCGGTGTACAACCTGCTGCCCACGATCCGGCTCAACCGGGTGGATAACGCGGTGCAGGTGACCCTGCAGGAGATGCGGCGCGCGCGGCAGTTGGCGATTGACGAGCGGCGGGTGCATGTCCTGGTGGTGCAGGCTCCCCGGACGGTGCGGATCGACCGCATCGATGCCGGCGTGCGCACGGTCATCAGCCAGGTTCCCCTGACCAATGACGTCGCCTTCCAGGTCGAGCCGGGAATTCCCACCAACCCGACCCAGACGCCGGACGGGTTCGGGGCGGGCGCGCTGGCCATTGATATCAACGGCAGCAACGAGATCTATTTCCAGGCGGATGGATCCGCGCGGGACGCCCTGGGCCGCGTCGCGAACGGCGTGGTGTACTTGTGCCTGCCGGGGGAGCTGATCAGTTCGCGGGCCATCTCGCTGTTCGGCGCTACGGGGCGGCTGAAGTCCTGGAAGCTGCGGGCCCGGACGGACGGCACGTATGAATGGCAGTAAGGTGGTGCGAAGATGAAATCCGCAATGCGCAGATCGGTTTCGCAGCGAGGGTTCGGGCTCATCGAGGTGCTCATCGCCGTGCTGATCCTCACGGTGGGATTGGTCGGGCTGGCCAGCCTGTTCGGCGTTTCCGTGGCCACCACCTACCAGGCGCAGGAGAGCTTGCTCGCCAAGCAACTGGCCCGGGAGGCGCTCGAAAGCATCTTCACGGCACGCAATACGCACCAGATCACCTTTGATCAAATCCGCAATGTCGCCGCCGGAGGAATCTTCCTGGACGGGCTTTTGCCGGTCACCACTCCCGGCCCGGACGGCTTGGTGGGAACGGCCGATGACGGCCCGGAAGTGCAGATGGTCCTGGCTGGCCCGGACGGCGTGGTGGGCACCGGGGATGATGTCATCCGCCGGCTGACTGGCTACCGCCGCCAGATCCAAATTGATCCGATCATCCGGCCGGACGGCTCCATCGACGCCAACCTGCGGCAGGTAACGGTCACAATTCAGTATCCCAGCGTCCGCGGCCCGGCGTTGAACTACCGCGTCGGCACCTACGTTTCGCGGTTCCGTTAAGCGGCGGCAGAGAGGCAACCCATGCACCTAGAACGGGAAAAGGGATTCAGCCTGCTGGAGTTGCTCATCGCCATGGCGGTGGGACTGGTCATCATGGCGGTGGCCGTCTTGCTGTTCCGCCAGGGCATCGAGGCAATGGATACCGTGCGGCAGCGCTCCGAAATGCAGCAGAATGCCCGCGTGGGGATCAACTGGGTGGCGCAGGACATTGCGCAAGCCGCCACCGGCATCCCCATCGGCGGTTTCCAGTTGCCGACCGGAGCCGGCGCGCAGGATCCCCTCTTTGCCTGCGATTTCACGGGGTGTTATTTGCCGGCCAACAACAACTTTCCCAACGACCGGCTCTACGGAGTGGTTCCCGGCAATGGCCTGGGCCCCACCATCAACGGCGTGAACACCGACGTGGTGGTGGTCACCTATGACGATGCGACGTACAATCTGGCCCAGTTCCCGATTGTCAGCGCCACCTCCACCTCCATCACCATCAACGGCGCGACCAACCCGCCGATCAACGACCCGGCGGTGGGAATCCAGCGGGGCGATGTGCTGTCGATCTGCAATACCAACGGCTGCGCCGCCGTGGTGGTGACGGCGGTGAACAACCCCACCATCAGCTTCACCAACGGCGACCCGCTGCGCTTCAACCAGCCCGCCGCTCCGGGCGGCAACCTCAGTTCCATTCTGGCGCTGCCCTGCAACGCCCCCTGCATTCCGGAGACGCGCGCCAAACGCATCCTGGTGATCAGCTACTTTATCGACGCCCCGCCGGGACCGGACGGAGTGCTCGGCAACGCCGATGATCCGCCCTACCGGCTCATGCGGCAGGTCAACGCCCAGCCGCCCGTCCCGGTGGCGGAGACCGTGGAAGATTTCCAGGTGCTGTACGACATTTTTGATGAAAACTTGGGCGTGGCCACCGCCGCTCTGCCGGACGCCAACGGCCTGCCCAACCAGATTCGCAAGGCAACCATCAACCTGACTGTTCGCGCCCCCCGTCGCGGCTTGTTCAACAGCTCGTTTGAGCGCATGGCGCTGACCACTTCCGTCACGCCGCGAAACATGAGTTACCGGGACCGCTATCAATAAGCGATCCCCAGCAAGGAGTATCGTCATGAAACCGCAATACCGGAAAGAGTCCCAGCGGGGTGTGATTACCGTCGCGGCGCTGCTGCTGCTGATCTTCGTTTCGGTGATCGTCTTCAGCATGATGTTCACCAGTTCCACCGAGACGCAGTTGTCGGGCAGCGACGCCGAAAAGTCGATTGCCTACTACGCCACGGAAGCCGCCATGGAAAAGATGATGGTGGATTTGAACGATCTGTACACCACGCGGCTGGCTCCCAATGCGGCGATGATCGAGGGTTTGGGAAACCCGGCGCTGCAACCGACGCTGCCGGGGATTACCTATCCGGAGTACACCTACACGGTGCCCAATGTCGGCGGCGTACCCACCACCGAAGTCCGCACCATCAGCGGCGGTCCGAATGAGGGGCTCATCGCCAGCATCATCCCCATCACCCTGGACGTGACGGCGCGGCGGCTGGGGGAAGCCGAGGTCAAGATGCGCCGCAACGTGGAGGTGGCGCTGATTCCGGTGTTCCAATTCGGCATCTTCTCCGACACCGACCTCAGCTACTTCCCTGGCCCCAACTTTGATTTCGCCGGCCGGGTGCACACCAACGGCAATCTCTTCCTGGCGACCTCCAATGCCGCCGGGCTGGTTTTCCACTCCAAGATCACGGCCGTCGGCGAGGTCATCCGGCGGCAGTTGTCGAATGGGGTGGATACCATCGCCGACGGGCGCGACAAGCCGGTGCTGATTCCAACCGCCCCGGCAGGCTGCGACGGCGCCCGTCCGGCCTGCCGCGATTTGCAGGAAAACGAAGGCAGCAAGCAGTTCGGGCCCACCAGCGCGGATAATCCCAACTGGGTGAACATCTCCACCTCGACCTATAACGGCATGATCCTGAACGGCGATACCGGGGCGCGGGCCCTGACGCTGCCGTTTGTGGCCAGCGGCCTGCGGAATATCGACTTGGTCCGCATCCCGCCCGCCGGGGAGGATCCGCTGTCGCCCGCCGGCGCCTCGCGTCTCTATAATCAAGCCCAGATTCGCGTCCTGCTGGCCAACACCCAAGCAGAGCTGGGCGGAGCGGGAGTTCGCCTGGCCAACGTCAACACGCCGGGCTATACCAACTATGCCAACGGCGTGCCCGTGGTGGGGACCGGGGCCAGCTACTTCTTTGCCGACGCCAATCCGACGGTGGGCAATCCCGACTGGGACCCGCTGTGGGTGCACCCCAACAACGCGGACCAGACTGCTCGTGGGGATTTTCCGCTTCCACCCGGTCCTTATCCCAACGGAGTTTGGCCGCTGCTGGACGGCTACCTGCTGGTGCAATACCGCGATAGTGCCGGCAACTGGATTGATGTAACGGACGAATGGCTGCAACTGGGTTTTGCGCGCGGCTTGAATGCCCCCAATCAAGAAGCGGGCATAACCGACACCATCCACCCCAACGCGATCATCCGCTTGCAATTCCGGGCGGACCGCAATGATGACGGCGATCTGGCCGATGGAGTGGGAGAAACCACCGCGATTACCGTGGCGGGATCCGCCAACAGCCGCTATATGTGGTATCCGATCAACCTCTATGACACCCGCGAGGGCGAAGTGCGCGACACCAACCTGGGCGCCGGCAACCCCAGTTGCAGCGTCGCCGGGATTATCAACGTGGTGGAGCTGGACATCCGCAACCTGACCCGCTGGCTGAGCGGAGCCATCGGCGCCCGGGGCACCTTTGTTGACTCTGCCGCGCAGAACGGCTACATCCTGTATTTCTCCGACCGTCGCGGCGCCCGTCCCAACGGCGCCGGCGATATTACGGGCGAGTTCGGATATGAGGACAACATCAATCCCACGGTGGCGGCCGGCACGCCCAATAACGCTCTTGATGCCCCCGAAGATGTGAACGATAACAACGCGCTGGACGTCTACGGGCGGTGGAATCTCGGCGACGGCTTCCTGGTGGCTGCTCAGGGTGGCGACACCGCCGCGGACCGCTTCGATTCCCGCATCGATTGCCGCGCCGTGGGCCGCAAGAACCGGGTCAGCGGGGCGCGCCGGGCGCTGAAAGTGATCAACGGCAGTCTGGCCAATGGCGTCGGCGGGCCGCCGCGCGCTCCCGGCGGGGCCGGCGGGTTCTCGATTGCCTCCGAGAATCCGGTCTATGTCCAGGGCAATTACAACGCCTCCAACGCCGGCTTTGGAGACCCCCATGCGGCCTCCGCTGTGATGGCGGACACGGTGACGCTGCTTTCCCGCAACTGGTCGGACGCGCGCAGCTTCCGCGATCCTACCAACGTTGGGAACCGTCCTGCTCTCACCAGCTATTACCGCATGGCAGTGGCGGCTGGCAAGAACAAGTCCTTCCCGCTGCCCGGCTGGGCGCCGACCACGGAGTACGGCCTGGATGGCGGAACCCACAATTTCCTGCGCTACCTGGAAAACTGGGGCGGGCAGACGCTGTACTATCGCGGCTCGCTGGTCAGCCTCTACCACTCGGAGTATGGGGTGGGGATCTACAAGTGCTGCAACACGG
>DATMAF010000485.1:0-6915 GCA_035560315.1 Terriglobia bacterium
GGCCGCGGCGGTGCGGCGCGTCGCCATCTTTGCTGATGAGCGGTCGCACTCCATCCGCCTGCAGCTCAATAAGGACGAGCTGAAAGTGGTCTCGGCCAGCGCCGAGGGAGGGGAATCCGAAGACAGCCTGCCGGTGAGTTATTCCGGAACGCCGTTCACCATCGGCTTCAATTGGCAGTATCTGCTGGAGTTTCTGGCCGCGGCCGGGCCGGGAAAGATTTCCCTGGAATTCAAGGACGAACAAAGCGCCGGCCAGATGCGGCCTGTCTCGGAAGACGGATTGAGCTACCGCTACGTGGTGATGCCGATGCGGGTGTGAGAGGCGCTGCGCCAGTCCGGCGCGCGGGGCAAGACGGGGAGCAACAAGTCCGAATGGGCGATAAAGAGCCAATGTTGGGGGGAGCGGGTCGTAGCAATCAGCCGCCCCCGGAAGTCTACGACGCCGAAAGCATCAAGGTGCTGGGGGGGCTGGAGGCAGTGCGTCTGCGCCCCGCCATGTACATCGGGTCGACCGGCGAGAGCGGCCTGCACCACCTCGTCTATGAGGTGGTGGACAATTCGGTGGATGAGGCCCTGGCGGGCTTCTGCACCAACATCGACGTCACCATTCACACCGACAACTCCATCACGGTGGTCGATAATGGCCGCGGCATTCCGGTGGGCTTCCACGAAGGAGAGCAGAAATCCGCCGCCGAGGTGGTCATGACGGTGCTGCACGCCGGCGGCAAATTCGACACCAACAGTTATAAAGTTTCCGGCGGGCTGCACGGGGTGGGCGTGTCGGTCGTGAATGCGCTCAGCGAATGGCTGGAACTGGAGATCTGGCGCGACGGCTACACCTGGGAGCAGACCTATCAGCGCGGCGTCCCCGACGCGGAGCTGAAAAAAGCCGGCAAGACCTCCAAGCGCGGCACCAAGATCACCTTCCGCCCCGACCCGCAGATCTTCGATACCACCGAGTTCAACTTCGACACGCTGTCGCAGCGCCTGCGCGAACTCTCCTTTCTGAATAAGGGGCTCCGCATCACGCTGAAGGACGAGCGCACCGACAAGAGCCACGAGTTTAAATACGACGGCGGCATCGCCGAATTTGTCACCCATTTAAACAAAGGCAAAGCGGTGCTGCACGAAAAGCCGTTGTATTTTGAAGGCACCCGGAACGCCGGAGCGATCGGCGACGTGCAGATGGAGATCGCTCTGCAATACAACGACTCCTACACCGAAACCGTGTTCAGCTTTGCCAACAACATCAATACCGTGGACGGGGGCACGCATCTGTCCGGCTTCCGCTCCGCGCTCACCCGCACCATTAACAACTACGCCACGGCGGCGGGTTTGTTCCGGGACGTGAAGGAGAATCTCACCGGCGACGACGTGCGCGAGGGGCTGGTCGCGGTGGTCAGCGTCAAGCTGCCGCAACCGCAATTTGAGGGGCAAACCAAGGGCAAGCTCAACAGCGACATCAAGGGCGTGGTGGAGGCCTTCGTCAACGAGAAGCTCGGGGAGGCCTTCGAAAAAGCGCCGGCCGTGGCGAAGCGGATCATTCAAAAGGCCATCGAAGCCGCCCGGGCACGCGAGGCCGCGCGCAGGGCCCGCGACCTGACGCGCCGCAAGGGCGCTCTGGATGCCGCCTCCCTGCCCGGTAAGCTGGCCGACTGCCAGGAGCGCGATCCGGCTCGCTGCGAGATGTTCCTGGTGGAGGGCGAATCCGCCGGAGGGTCCGCCAAGCAGGGGCGCGACCGCCGCTACCAAGCCGTCCTGCCGCTCAAGGGAAAGATCCTCAATGTCGAGAAGGCGCGCTACGACAAGATGCTCAGCCACGAGGAAATTCGCGCCATGATCACAGCCATCGGCACCGGCATCGGGCAGAACGATTTCGACCTGTCCAAGCTCCGCTACCACAAAATCATCATCATGACCGACGCCGATGTGGACGGCTCCCACATCCGCACCTTGCTGCTGACGTTCTTCTTCCGCCAGATGAAGCAACTCGTCGAGCGCGGGCACATCTACATCGCGCAGCCGCCGCTGTTCTCGCTCAAAAAAGGCCGCTCCGAGCGCTACATCAAGGACGAGCGGGAGTTCAACCGCGAGATCATGCGCTATGCCACCGAGGGCTGCGTGGTCGTCAACGCCGCCAAGGAAAAGCTCGAGGGCCGGCGCTTAACGAAGTTCCTGAGCGACTTGGCGGAGTACGCCAGCTTCTTCGACAAGCTCGATAAGCGGCTGCGCAACCGGCCGGTGGTGGAGTTGCTTGCAAAGTCCGACCTGGAAAAGAAGGCCGACTTCGCCGGCAAGGAAAAGCTGGAGGAACTGGCCCGCAAGATCGAAAAAACCGGCCCCAAGACCATGTTGCGGTTTGATGAGGAGCACAGCCTGTACGAACTGGCGTTCGTGAACGGCTCCGGTTCGGAGAAGACCATCAATTGGGAATTGGCCTCCCTGCCGGAGTACAAGCGGCTGCGGGTGCTGGCCAAAGAGATCGTTCCGCTCGACAAGCCGCCGTTCGAGGTGCAAACCGAGGGTTCGAAGGTATCCCAGGAAAGTGCCGCGCAGTTGCTGGAATACCTGATGAGCGAAGGCAAGAAGGGCTTTACGATCACCCGCTACAAAGGACTCGGCGAGATGGATCCGGAACAGTTGTGGGCCACCACCATGAATGCCGAAACCCGTTCCCTGCTGCAAGTGCGCCTGGAAGACGCCCTCGAAGCCGAACAGATATTTTCGACGCTCATGGGCGAGGACGTAGAGGTCCGCCGCAAATTCATCGAGGAGAATGCCCTCGATGTCAAGAACCTGGATGTGTAATCCGGCTGCTCTGCCATAGAATCGCACTCCATGGAATTGAACGAGCAAACCCTGGAACAAATCCTGAATCGCCAGGAAGAGAAATACGAGCGCCGCATGGGCATTCTTGTCGAAGGGCTTCGCGCCGACATCAAAGGGGTTGCCGATGGAGTCGTCCTGCTGCGCGAGGAACTGGATGGCGTTAAAACCGACCTGGAAGATCTCAAGACCGACGTCGGAGCCCTGAGGACAGATGTAGAGGTCCTGAAGGAAGACGTCGCGGAACTGAAGACGGATGTTGCGGTCTTAAAGACCGACGTGGCGGTTCTGAAGGAAGACGTCGCGGAGCTGAAGACGGATGTTGGGGTCTTAAAGACCGACGTGGGGGTCCTGAAGGAAGACGTCGCGGAGCTGAAGACGGACATGGACATCGTGAAGACCGAACTGGCGATCATCCGCAACGATTTGAAGCAGAAGGTTGGCCGGGACGAATTTGCCTTGCTGGAGGCTCGCGTCGCTATGCTGGAGCGCAGCAGCCGCGCCAGGAGCCAGGGTTAGTCAGGCGAGTTGGATTTCGTTGATGATCTGCTGGGCGGCGGCGTAAGGGTCTTTGGCGTCGCGGATGGGGCGGCCGACGACGATATAGTCAGCTCCGGCAGCGATGGCTTCGGCGGGCGTCGCCGTGCGCAGTTGATCGCCGGCGGCGGTTCCGGCAGGACGAATCCCCGGCGTTACGATGATGGCTTCCTGGCTGAGCGCGCGGATCTGCCGGGCCTCCTGGCCGGAGGCGATGACGCCGTGCGCTCCTGCGGCCAGTGCCCGCCGGGCGCGGCTCAGCACCAAATCCTCCGTCGAACCGGCATAGCCCATCGCGCGCATCTCTTCGGCATCCATGTCCGTCAACAGGGTAACCGCCAGAATCTTGGTGTTGCTTCCCTCGGCCCCGCGCACGGCGGCGGCAACCACCCGGCCGCTTTCATGCACCGTCAGGAACTGCACCCCCAGGCGCGCGACTTGCTTGGTGGCGCGGCGCACGGTCTCCTGGATGTCGAGGAATTTCAGATCCAGAAACACTTTCTTGCCTTGGGCCAGGAGGGCTTCCACCAGGTCCGTGCCGCCGGCGGCAAACAATTCCAGGCCCACCTTGTAAAACGAGACCAGCCCCTCCAGCTGTGCGATCAGCGTGAGCGCAGCCTTGGAGTTGGGATAATCCAAGGCGACGATCAGACGCTCCTTGGGGTCTGCGGGCGCCGGCATCGCCCCAGTGTACTCGCAGGGGGCGCGGCGTACAACGGCCGGTCGGCGGAACAGCCCCCGGCGGCGCATATCCGGAACGGAACGAAGGGCTTCAGATGGCCGCAAACCGGAGCGGCGACGTATAATACCAAGTTGGAAATCCAGCAGAACGATTTGCAACGGGGAGCGTAGATGGCGGATCCGACCGTTCCACCAGCAGGCGAGGCGCAGCAGCCCGAACTGCCGCTCGCGAAGAACCAAATCCCGGTCAACATCGAAGAGGAGATGCGGCGGTCGTACCTGGATTACGCCATGAGCGTGATCATCGGCCGCGCCCTGCCGGACGCCCGCGACGGCCTGAAGCCGGTGCAGCGCCGCATCCTCTATGCCATGTACGACCAGGGGCTGCTCTCCAACCGCAAGCGCTCGAAGTGCGCCGGCGTGGTCGGCGAGGTGATCAAGAAGTACCATCCCCACGGAGACGCCCCGGTGTACGACGCCCTGGTGCGGCTGGCGCAGGATTTCAACATGCGCTATCCGCTCATCGACGGGCAAGGCAATTTCGGCTCGGTGGACGGCGACCCCCCCGCCGCCTACCGCTATACCGAGGCGCGCTTGGCTTCCCTGGCCGAGCGGATGCTCGACGACATCGACCGCGACACGGTGGACTTTGTCCCCAACTTCGATGAAACGACCCAGGAACCGCAGGTGCTGCCCACCCGCATTCCCAACCTGCTGCTGAACGGGGCCGACGGCATCGCCGTGGGCATGGCGACGAAGATCCCGCCGCACAATCTGGGCGAGATCATCAACGCCACCATCCAACTGGTGGAACATCCCGACACCGACCTCGCAAAAATTCTGGAACTGGTGCCCGGCCCGGATTTTCCGACCGGGGGATTCATCTACGGGCGCGCCGGCATTGCGGAAGCGTACCGCACCGGACGCGGCAGCTTCACCATGCGGGCGCGCGCCGCGATCGAGAAGGTCGGCAAGGAGAAGGAGCAGATCGTCGTTACCGAGATTCCCTACCAGGTGAACAAGGCCCGGCTGATCGAGAAGGCCGCCGAACTGGTGCAGGAGAAGAAGATCGAGGGCATCGCCGACATCCGCGACGAGAGCGACCGGGAAGGGATGCGCATTGTCTTCGAGCTGAAGCGCGGCGAGCAGGCCGAGGTGATCCTGAACAATCTCTACAAGCAGACGCAGATGCAGGCCAGCTTCGGGATGATCCTGCTGGCGGTGCATCACGGACAGCCGCGCGAGCTGGGACTGATCCCGGCCCTGAAAATTTTCATCGAGCACCGCGTCGAGGTGGTGCGGCGCCGGACGCAATACGACCTGCGAAAGGCCCGCGAGCGCGAGCATATTCTGGAGGGCTATCAGAAGGCGCTCGACAAGATCGACGCGGTCATCCGGCTGATTCGCGCGTCCAAGACTCCGTCGGAGGCCCGCGCCGGGCTGGTGGCGAACTTCGCGATGACCGAGATTCAGGCCAAGGCCGTGCTCGACATGCAGTTGCAGCGGCTGACGGGCCTGGAGCGGGAGAAGATCCTAGAAGAGCTGGCCGAGCTCCGCAAGAAGATTCAGGAGTATGAGGAGATTCTCGCCAGCGAGAAAAAGCTCAAGAGCGTCATTATCAGCGAACTCAAGGAAATCCAGAAAGAGTACGCCGACCCGCGCCGCACCGAGATCGTGGAGGAACAGGCCGAGATCAAGCTCGAGGACCTCATTCCGGTGGAAGACGTGGTGGTTACGGTCAGCCGGCAGGGGTATTTGAAGCGCACCCCGCTGGACGCCTACCGGCAACAGGGGCGCGGGGGCAAGGGCCGCATCGGGATGAAGACCCGCGAGGAGGACTTTGTCGAGCACCTGTTTGTGGCTTCCACGCACAGCTACATCCTCATCTTCACCAGCCGGGGCCGCGTGCACTGGCTGAAGGTTTACGAGATTCCCGACGTGGGCACCGCCGGGCGCGGCAAGAACATCGTCAACCTGGTGAACCTGGAGCCGGGAGAGACCGTTACGGCCTTTCTTCCCGTGAAGGAATTTTCCGAGGACCGCTACGTGGTCATGGTCACGCACGACGGCGTCATCAAGAAATGCTCCCTGGCGCAGTTTGACAATCCCATGTCGCGCGGCATCATCGCCATCTCGCTCGATGAGGGCGACGAGTTGATCGCGGTGGAGCAGACCGACGGGCACCAGTTCATCTTCATCGCCACGCATGAAGGCAAGGCCATCCGCTTCCTGGAGGAGGAGGTCCGCCCGATGGGGCGGCAGGCGCGCGGGGTCCGCGCCATCACGCTGAAGAAGGGAGACTACGTCGTCGGCATGGTGGCGGTCGAGGAGGGCGGCTGGATCCTCAGCATCACGGAGAACGGCTTCGGCAAGCGCACCGCGCTCAGCGAATACCGCGTGCAGGGGCGCGGCGGGCAGGGCATCATCAATGTCAAGATCAATCCCGAGAAGGGCAAG
Source organism: Terriglobia bacterium (assembly GCA_035560315.1). GTDB lineage: Bacteria > Acidobacteriota > Terriglobia > 2-12-FULL-54-10 > 2-12-FULL-54-10 > DATMAF01. The sequence continues at coordinate 6,502 of DATMAF010000485.1, forward strand.
GTGGTCGGCATCCTGCACGTGACGGAAGAGAGCGAAGTGATCCTGATCACCCAGCAGGGCAAGCTGATCCGCCTGGAGGCCAGCACCATCCGCGACGCCGGGCGCGCCACCCAGGGCGTGCGCCTGCTGCGCACCGAAGAGGGCGACCACATCGCCGCCGCCTCCCTCATCCCCGAAAACGAAGCCCAGGGAGACACCGAAAGCGGCTCCGCTCAGCCTCCCCTGGTACAGTAGCCGACAGCGGGACTGAGAAGGGACAGTTTTCGGGAGCGTCTCTTGCGCCCGAGCGGCTGTTGCGGGCCTGGCTGTTTGGGTGGAAGAGGGCGTCGCAGCTGGGCGCCTTGCGGCGCATCCTTCGGGGCGGGGAGAAGAACGACGACGCGGGCGACTTCGTCAGGACCCTGCGCCAGATGC
>DATMAF010000486.1:0-3177 GCA_035560315.1 Terriglobia bacterium
GGCGGGCGGCCGCCAGCCGGAGGGCCGGGCGAGTGGTTCCTGGGCCGTCGGCGGAGGCAGCCGGTAACGGCGCTGCGACCAGCACGGCCAGGAGGGCGCCCATGGCCAGCAACACCTCATTGCCGGCGCGATGTTTCTTCATGGAATCCTTCCCGGCGCTTGCTCGGCGGCCAAGCGCCCCCGGGAGGAGGCTCCCAGCACGGCGCGGACAATCCCCGCGGCCAGCGCCTCGCTTTCGCGTTCCAAAACCCGCTTGGCTTCCTCCGCGTCGCGTTGGATCTGCTGGCGGGCGGCTGCCAGGCGCTGCTCGGCCTGCGCGCGAGCCAGCCGCAGAATTTCCGCGCGCTTTTCCAAGGCGCGTTGCCGGTCTTGCTCCTGTTGCCGGTAAAGATCGGCGGCGTGGGAACGCATCGCTTCCTGGTACTCGGCGGTTTTCTGCTCCGCCAGCCGGAGTCTCTCTGCGGCGGTCTGGCGCAATCCTTCGGTGGCGTCATGGCGCCGCTGCAATGTCTGACGCAGCGGCTGCAAGAAGAAGCGGCCTGTGTAAAAGTACAGAATCCATACCAGCAGGAAGGTCGGTATCGACTTCAGCAGAATGTCGCCCAGAGCGACTAACGTCTCCATCGTTGAAACCTGGTCAGAGTAGTCTGTGAGGACGCTCGCAATCTGTTAGAGTTATCATACATGCTTTGCGGTGTCAATGAATCGGCGCTGCCGGGACGAAGGGTTGCAACGGGGCAAGAAAGGCAGGCTGTAATCAGGAGGAGGATGTTTGCCGATTAGCATTGGAACTCCGTGGTTGTGGGTGGGTTTCACCATCTTCGTACTGCTCATGCTGGCGCTGGATCTGGGCGTTTTCCACCGCAAAGCCCACGCCGTCGGACATCGCGAGGCCCTGATCTGGACCATCGTCTGGATCGGTCTGGCGCTGGCCTTCAATGTCTGGATCTACCTTGAATACGGCTCCCGCGCCGGCACCGAGTTCTTTACCGGCTATGTGATCGAAAAGTCGCTCAGCGTCGACAATATCTTCGTCTTCGTGCTGATCTTCCGGTATTTCGCCGTCCCCGGCGCCCTGCAGCACCGCGTCCTGTTCTGGGGCATTCTGGGCGCCCTGATCATGCGCGCGGTGTTCATTCTGCTGGGCGCGGTTCTGCTGCAGCGGTTCGAATGGATCATCTACGTTTTCGGCTCGTTTCTGGTCTACACCGGCTTTAAGATGTTAAAAGGCCAGGAAGTCGAGGTGCATCCGGAGAAGAATCCGGTGGTCCATTTCTTCCGGCGCTTCGTTCCCACCGCCACCTCTTATGAAGGGGCGAAATTTTTCGTCCGCCAGCAAGGCCGCCGTGTCGCCACGCCGCTGCTGCTGGTGCTGGCGGTGATTGAAGCCACTGACCTGGTCTTCGCCGTGGACTCCATTCCGGCGATCTTTGCGATCACCCGCGACCCCTTCCTCGTGTACACCTCCAACATCTTTGCGATTCTGGGCCTGCGGGCCCTCTACTTCCTGCTGGCGGCGGCCATGACCCAGTTCCATTACCTGAAGGTCGGTCTGGGGGCGGTGCTGTGCTTTGTCGGGATCAAGATGCTCATCAGCGAGTTCTATCATCTGCCCATCAGCATCTCGCTGGGGGTGGTGGCGGCGCTGATCGGCGGCTCCATGATCGCCTCGCTGCTCTGGCCGGCGGCGCCGTTGCCGAAAGCGCTTGCTCCACAGGAGCGGTCCGAGGGAGAGCCGCTTCCGTGAACTCCGTTTCCGGTTCTTCCGCAGCCATGCGGGGTGCAAGCAATGGGAAAGCTATCTACCGAATCAGAGGAGAACTGCCATGGCGATTGATCCGGTCTGCAAAATGACGGTGGAAGAATCAAAAGCCGCCGCGACGGCGGTCTATCGGGGAAAGACCTACTACTTCTGCGCCGCGGGATGCAAAGCCGCCTTCGAACAAAATCCGGAGAAATACCTGGCGCCGTCGCGGTGAGCCAAGCCCTCCGGCTAGCTCCACAGTTCGTTGATGGGGCCGTAGATATCGTAGTTGGCGAAGGGAACGTACTCAAAGCCGCGGCCCAGCGGGTCGTCCGTGCGGATGGTGGTCCAGTTGATCCCCAGCGCCGAGTAAATGGTGGCCTCCACGTCCTCCGGGCGAACGTCGCGATTGCGGCTCCAGCCCGGCTCCGCGGTGCTGGCGCCAGTGGAGTTCGTGCTGCCGATGGTGCGCCCCCCGCGCACGCCGCCCCCCGCAAAGACGACGGACTGCTGCAAGAAATGGTCCCGCCCCTGTTGGTTGTTGAGCGCTCCCACGGTCCGTCCAAATTCCCCCGCCACCACCACCAGCGTTTGGTCCAGCAACCCGTTCTGTCGCAGGCCATTCAGCAAGGCCGCAAAGCCGTTGTCGAAGGTGGCCGCCAGCGGCGGCAGCCCGGTGTAGATATTGGCGTGGTGGTCCCAGCCTCCCAGCGTGATCTGGATGAAGCGGGTGCCCAGATTGGCCCCCAGGACCTTGACGGCGAGCAAACAGGCATTGCCAAAAGCCGTGTTCCCGAAGGCGACGCTTTCTTCCGTGGTGAAGGAAAAAGCGCTTTGGACGGCATCGTTGTACATGAGCTGGCTGGCGCTGCTGTAGAAGCCGTCCAGGTCTTCGGCCGCCTCTCCGATCGGCGAATTTTGGCGCAGGGGATCATCGATCAGGTGCAGGAATTGCATCCGGCCGGTCCAGCGCTCCTGCCCGTCCGGGTGCACCGTATTGGCTAGGCCCTGGGCGCGGGGCTGGACCTGAAAGGGGGCGTAGGTGGCCGGAAAATATCCCGCTCCCACCAGGCTCCCGCCGCCGTTGAAGGAAATGAATCCCGGCAGAATATCCTGGGGGGTGCGCTCCGCAAATTTCTCCAGCGCCACGACACTGCCGATGTTCGGCGCGACGCTCCCCAGCGCAGAGGCCGGGTTGCGCCCGATTTGCGTCCAGGTCTGTGCCAGCGAATGCACCAGCGCCCAAGACCGCACCGACCGCACGATCGCAAGATCGCTCAGAAGGTCCGCCGTCTTCGGCAGCAGCCCCTGCGGAAAGCGAATCTCTCCATAGCTGGTGGGGTTGAAGGAGGCCGGGGTCCAGGGGCCTTCTTTGAGGTCGAAGGTGTCCACATGAGAAGGCGCTCCGGCCAGCAAAATGAAGATGCAATGCC
>DATMAF010000487.1:0-7469 GCA_035560315.1 Terriglobia bacterium
CAAAGCATCCGCACGGGCCTCTGCGTAGTTGTTGGGGTTAAAGGTGGGGCGATTGGCCAGCGCCAGTATCTCGCCGGTGCGGGGATCCTCGACGATCACCGTTCCGGAGATGGCTCGGGAATCGCGCATGGCAGCCTCCAGTTCCCGCTCGGCGATGTACTGGATGGCCTCATCCAGCGTGAGCACCAGGTCCTGGCCGGGGGAGGGCGGCCGGCCGGTGCGTCCGAACCAGCGCCGGCGGGCGTCTCGTTCCATGATCAATTCCCCCGGAGTGCCCCGCACCTGCTTGTCAAACAGCAACTCCACCCCCGCCAGACCCTGGTCGTCGACGCCGACGTGTCCCAGCACATGCGCCGCCAGTTCCCGTTTGGGGTAAAAACGCTTGGATTCCTTCTGAAAGTAGATGCCCTGCAAGTTCAACTGCCGGACGCGGTCGGCCTCCCGTGCGGTCACTTTTCTCTTGACCCAGGCGAAGGAACGATCCCCGTCCAGCTTCCGGGCCAGTTCGGCAGGGTTCAGATCCAGAACCGTGGCAAGCAAACGGGCGGAGCCCTGGCGGTCGGCGATCTCAGCCGGCACGGCGAAAACCGACTCCACCTCAACGCTCATCGCCAGCGCCCGCAGGTTGCGGTCATAAATGACGCCGCGCACGGGACTGATTTCCACGGTCTGCTCCTGCTGGCGGCGGGCTTGCCGGAGGAACTCGTCGTGGCGCACGATTTGCAGATAGACCAGCCGGAGGGCGATCAGGGCGCTCCACAAACTGAGAACAGCGGTCAATGTCAGCACGTTCCGCCGGATGAGGGGCGCTGTTGGTCTAGCCATGCAATCCGCTCCCGCTCCTCAAGCCCCCGTGGGTGGCAGCGCACAGACCGCGTTACGGAAGGGCAGCTGCGATGTTCCGGCTCGGGGGGGGCGCTGTCCTGAGCGGATGCTGGCTGGCCAGGACGGTGGCTTCCGAGGCGGAGGCGCGGTCGGTGAAGATTTGTTGCGCCGACAGGCTGGTCATCCCCAGATCGCGGCGCGCAATGGAATCGATGCGCAGGGGATCGGCCAGGGAAGCTTCTTCCAGGCGGAGCTTGCGGCCCGCCTCCACCAGCGCCGCTTTCTCGCGCTCCAGCCGTTCAATCTGGTAGCCGTACTCCCGGCTCTTGAACCGCTCTCCGGCAAACAGAAGACCCATCGCCAGCAGCAGCCCCGCCGCCAGGATCATCCGAACCTGGAAGCGCGGCTCACGGGGGTTGGGCGGCGGAACCCAGCGGGAGTTATCGATGGTCTTGATAAAGTAAATCTCGTTCATGACAGCCGGGAATCCCTTCTTTTCCGTCATCAGTCCGCGGCGGCCGCGGAACGCGGCGGCGAACCGGGCAGGCGCTCTGCGGCGCGCAGCCGGGCGCTGCGGGAGCGGCGGTTGCGCCGCAATTCCTCGGGCGAGGGCCGCACCACCCGGGGCGTTAGAATCCGCAACACGCCTTCCCGCTGCCAGCGGCGGAAATACCGCTTTACGAGCCGGTCTTCGAGCGAATGAAAGCTGATGCAAACGATCCGGCCCCCGGGAAGCAGGCAGACGGGAGCATCGCGCAGCAACTGTTCCAGGCGCTCCAATTCCTGGTTCACCGCGATGCGCAGCGCCTGGAAGGTGCGCGTCGCGGGATGGATACCGCGTTTCATTGTCCGGGCCGCGGCTTCCCAGCTTGCCCGCTTCTCCCGCCGGGCGGGATGACGGGAAGCTTCGCGCCCGCCCCCCAGGCAGGCGGCGATCAATTCAGCCAACTGACGCGTGTTCTGAACGGGCCGGGCCCGGACAATTGCTCTGGCGATTCTCTTCGACCTCCTTTCTTCTCCGAATTGGTAAATCAGATCGGCGAGCTCGCGCTCCCCGTACCGATTTACGATCTCTGCGGCGGTCAGCCGCTGGCTGGGATCCATCCGCATGTCCAGGGGCCCTTCCGCCTGAAAGCTAAAGCCTCTTTCCGCAGCGTCGAGCTGCATCTGGGAAATCCCCAGATCCACCAGGATGCCGTCCACCCCGGGCAGGCCGAGCCGGCCGAGCAACGAGGGCAACTCCGCGAAATCCTGCTGCGCCAGCGTCAGCCGGCTGGCGTAGGGCCGGAGCGCCTCGCGCGCGGCGCTCACCGCCACCGGGTCGCGGTCGATGGCGATCAACCGGCCCGTGGTCAATCGCTCCAGAATGGCCTGGGCGTGCCCCCCGGCTCCGACGGTGGCATCCAGATAAACGCCCTCGGGCCGTATCCGCAGCCATTCAATCGCCTCGGCCGCCAGAACGGGGATGTGCATCGCCTCCGGCATGGTTGCGGGCCGCCGCCGTCCCCGCGGCTTTAAATCCCCAACTCATCCAGCACCCGTTCGTCCTCCGGCGTGATCGGGTTATTGCGAATCTCCGCCAGGAAGCGTTCGTTATTCCAGACCGCCAGATACGTAAGGTTGCCAAGCACCGCGACGTCGCCTTTCATCTCCGCCGCTTCCCGCAACACCGCCGGGATCAGGATTCTTCCCTGCTTGTCCCACTTAACCACCTGGCCGAAATAATTCATGCGATCCAGGAACTTCCGGCGGGCCTGATTGAAGCTCCCGCCGCGCCCCAGCTTTTCTTCGATCTGGATCCACTCCTGCATCGGAAAGATCCGGGCGTACTTCCCATCCAGGCTGGTCACGCAAAACTCGTCGCTGTCATACTTCTCTTCAATGGCGTTCTTGAACGGCACCGGGACTTTGAGCCGTCCTTTCTCATCAATGCGAGCTGGATAATTGCCACGCAGCACCGAAGTTCCACCGGCGGAGTCTGCCGTCCCCGTTTATGCCAATTTTTACTACTTTATTCCACAACGCTCCACATCATATATCGGCGGGAATCAATGTCAAGAAAAATCTTCCTTTTGCTCGGAAAAAACTGGAGAGGAACCCAACCACTAGCGGGAGAAAAATTGCGGAGGGCTATATGCGGTACTTAACCAGAACGGTACGATCCTGCCGCCGAAGCTTCCAAGGAGCGGACCGCGTAGAAGAAACTGCTGAGCGGAATGGTCGCCAAGTTCCGCCAGCGGGTTCCCTCGGCCTGTCGCACGAGGCACAGGGACTCCACCCGGAAGGTCTTTTCCCCGTCATAGCGATTCCAGGCGTTGGACAACTGCACCAGGGCCTCCTGCGTGGCCTGGTCATCCAGGTCCTGCGCTACCGTGATATGAGGAACAAACGGATACGGTTCGGCATGGCGCAGATCGCCGACGTTTAGCTCCCGATGCAGTGCCAGCAATTCATCGAACCCTTCCGCCAGCGACAAAAACACCACCCCATTGGCGGGCCAAAAGGTGCTGACGCCTTCCACGGCAACGTCAAACGGTTCGCGGTGGGCGCAGCGTTTTCTCAGGCTCTCGAGCAGCTCATCGGGCGGAAAGATGGAGGGGCGGGGAGGCAGCACCGTCACATGCGCCAAGGCCGAAGCATATTCCGGGTTCAGCCGGTCGCGCTGCTCATCCACGAACTCTCCCAGCCGCCCCGGCAGGTAGGCGATGACGGCGTACACAGACTCTGGCATCCCAGCGATTATAGCGGAAGCCGCCGGAGGGCGGTCTGGGCTGCATGCCATAAATCACACATGCCATAAATCACATTTATGAAAATGATAACAATTATGAACTTTACAAATAGTCCAGAATGGTGTTGAATAGCAGGAGTCGGCGTCTGCGGCGGCGCTGGGGGCTATGAGCAGCATCCCCACAAAGGAAGGGCCGACGGTTCGCCCCCTCCCCATCCTCTGGCAGCGCGCCAGGGAGCGGGGGTCTTCTGAATCCGGAAAGGACTTGAGCCATGCAGGTTTATTATGAACGCGATGCCCAACCGGAGCTGTTGCGGGGCAAGCAGATCGCCATGCTGGGCTACGGCAGCCAGGGCCATGCGCAGGCGCAAAACCTGCGCGACAGCGGATTTCGCGTCGTCGTCGGACTGGCCCCGGAGCGCCCCTCGGCCCGGCAGGCCGCTGCGGACGGTTTCCGGGTGCTCCCGGTGGCGGAGGCGGTGCGCAGCTCGGATTTCATTCAGATTCTGGCGCCGGATGAGCACCACCGGGCGCTGTTTGAGAATGAGATCCGGCCGAACCTGAAGCCGAGCGCGATTCTTTCGGTGTCGCACGGCTTCAGCATCCACTTCAAGCAGATCATTCCGCCGGCGACCAACGACGCCGTGATGATCGCTCCCAAAGGACCGGGCCATCTGGTGCGGCGCGTCTACACCGAAGGCGGCGGCGTGCCATCGCTGATCGCGGTGGCGCAGGACGCCTCCGGCAAGGCGCAGGACTACGCCCTGGCGTATGCCTGGGGCATCGGCGCGACGCGCGCCGGCGTGGTGAAAACGACCTTCCGCGATGAGACCGAGACCGATCTGTTCGGCGAACAGGCGGTCCTGTGTGGCGGGCTGACGTCCTTGATGAAGGCTGGCTTTGAGACCCTGGTGGAAGCCGGCTACCCGCCGGAGATGGCCTATTTCGAATGCATCCACGAAATGAAGCTGATCGTGGACCTGATCTATGAGGGCGGCCTGTCGCGCATGCGCTACTCGATCTCCAACACCGCGGAATACGGTGACCTGACCCGCGGGCCGAAGCTGATCGGCCCCGAGGTGCGCGAGCGCATGAAGGCCATCCTGAAGGACATCCAGTCCGGCGCGTTCGCCCAGGAATTTATTGAGGAGAACCAGAAGGGCCGGCCCAATTTTGACCGCTTGCGGGAACAGGAGAAGCAGCATCTGGTGGAGACGACTGGCGCGCAACTCCGCGAGATGATGCCGTGGCTCAAGAAGGGCTCGTCCCCGAAGGCCGCCCAACCGGCGGCGGCCGCTGCTCCGGCGCGCTAGCGGCACGGGCCGCGGAATTTTAGGAGGACCAGGAATGTCGATTACCGGCGCACAAATGGTGCTGGAATGCCTGAAACGGGAAGGCGTGGAGGTGGTCTTCGGCTACCCGGGCGGGGCCAACATTCCGCTCTACGATGCGCTGTACAACAGCCCCATCCGGCACATCTTGGTGCGGCACGAGCAGGGCGCAGCTTTCGCTGCGGGAGGCTACGCCCGGGCGAGCGGCCAGCCGGGAGTCGCGATTGCAACCTCCGGGCCGGGAGCGACCAACCTCGTAACGGGAATCGCCGACGCCAAGATGGACGGAGTCCCGCTGGTGTGTATCACGGGCCAGGTGCGCCAGGCCGTGATCGGAACCGACGCCTTCCAGGAAACCGACGTGATCGGGCTGACCCTGCCGATCACGAAGTGGAACTGCATGGTGACCGACATCAAGGACATCCCCCGGCTGTTTGCGCAGGCCTTCTACGTCGCCCGCACGGGACGGCCCGGACCGGTGCTGATCGATATTCCGGTCAATCACATCCGCGAAAAGATCGAGGACGAGTCCGCCGTCGTCTATCCGGAAACGGTTTCTCTTCCCGGCTACACGCCGGAGAAGGAAGGAGTCCAATCGTACGCCCAGGTCATCGCCGCCCTGCAATCCGCCCAGCGCCCGGTGGCCATTGTCGGCGCCGGGGTGAAGTGGGCCGGGGCCACCAAGCTGGTCCGCGACCTGCTGGACCGGCTGCAACTGCCCACCGTTTCCACCGTGCACGGACTGGGAACCATTCCAGAGGACCGCCCCTATTATCTGGGGATGGTGGGAATGCACGGCACGCGCCAATCCAACCTGGCGGTCAGCCATTCGGACCTGCTGCTGGTGCTGGGCGCGCGGCTGGATGACCGCGTTACGGGCGACGCTTCGAAGTTCGCCCGCCACGCCAAGATCGCGCACTTCGAGATCGATACCGCGCAGCTCAGCCGGGTGCGCCCGTGCGATATGCCGGTGGTGGGCGATTTGAAGCACACCGTGGACCGATTTTCCGAGCTGCTTCCCGCTTCCCTGCCCGACTGGTCGGGCTGGCTGGCGGAGTGCCGCGCAGTTGTGAATCCTCCGGAAAAAACCAATGTGGGGACCGGCAAGCCTTCGCCGACCAAGATGCTCGAGATGCTCTTTGCCATGATGGATCCCGACGCCATCATGACCACCGACGTCGGCCAGCACCAGATGTGGGCGGCCCAGCGCGCCGGCGGCATCGCCAACCCCCGCCAGCACCTGACCTCCGGCGGGCTGGGAGCGATGGGCTTCGCTTTGCCGGCCGCTATCGGTGCGCAACTGGCCTTCCCCCACCGCCAGGTGATCTGCGTTGCCGGCGACGGCGGATTCCAGATGAACATTCAGGAACTGGCCACCGTGCAGCGCTACTCGCTGCCCATCAAGATTGTCATCATTGACAACAAGTACCTGGGCATGGTGCGGCAGTGGCAGCAGTTGTTCTGGGACCGCCGCTACTCCGAGGTCGATCTCTATGACAACCCGGACTTCTGCAAAATTGCCGAAGCCTACGGCATTCCCGCGATCCTGATGAATCGCGCCGACCGCATGGAGGCGCAACTGCGGGAATTCCTCTCCCTGCCCGGCGCGGCGCAGTTGGTGGTGGAGTGTCCCGCGGAGGCCAACGTTTACCCGATGGTCCCGGCGGGCGCGGCGCTCACCGACATGGTGTGGGAAGAAAAGAAATGACCACTGCGGCAACCCTAACCGGTCTGATCGTCGACTATCACAACATTCCCGGCGCGATGATGCGCGTGCTGAACTGCTTCACGCGCCGGGGCCTGGTGATCCAGGCAGTGCGCTGCGGACCGGCCGGCAGCCATCACCGCGCCCAGGTGGTGGTGGAGGCCCAGCCCATCACCATCGAGCAAACCGTGCGCGAACTCGAGAGCACCGTTGGCGTCGAGGCCGTCTCGGCCATGCCCGCCGCCGATGTCGCCCAGTTGCTCCAGATGGCTCCCCGCTAACGCGCTTCCGGCCGCCGCCCGCGCGGTCCCCTTACTCGCAAGACTCCGCACCGGGAAAAACAGATGGTGTTGTCGTCAAACGACCCCCTCTGCCCCGCCCGGGAGCATGGGAGACCATCTCCCGGCGTAACAGAGTTTCTTCCGCAACCCACGGAGCATATTGTCTGGAAAAAGCAAAACCCAGGCCGCCTGGCCTGGGTTTTGCGCAACCGAAGAACTGCTCTGGCCTGCGAACCGGCTTGTCAACCCCTCGCAGCTTCCTTGGAGCAACTGCCAGGGGGGGTAACTGCCGGGACGAAAAATCCCGGGGCCGGCAGCCAGGAGCACAAACGGACGCTCCGGAGCGCGAGGCGCTGTCCGATTTCCCCCTAGCGGTACAGGCTGTCGATGAAGCCGCTGGCTTCCAGTTCCTTCATAAAGCTGTCGTCGTAGAAGTCCTCCGGTTTGAAGCGGCGCATGGCGGCCGAATCGTACAGCGTCATGGCGTTCTTGATGCCCTCAACGGCTGGATAGGGAGCGCGCGGCATCTCGGCGGCGCCGTTGTAGATGACCTGTTGCATTTCCCGGTCATTGAACTTGTAATACTTGGCCATGGC
>DATMAF010000488.1:0-2937 GCA_035560315.1 Terriglobia bacterium
ATCTCATCGTGCAGTTCGGCGTCCAGGATCATCACCCGCGCCCCGATGCGGTCCAGCCAGGAGGTGAACTCGCGCACCACCGGCGGATCCAGGTGGTGGCGGCTGTAGGGCGTCAGCGCGTAGCGCGCGCCCTGAAACAGATCGGCCTCCGCGCTGTCGATGCCGGTGGTCTCTTTGCCCGCCATGGGATGGCCGCCGACAAAGCCGGGCCGGTGCGGAAACAGCGCCTGGCCCTTCTCGCAAATCACCGCTTTGGTGCTGCCGGCGTCGGTGATGAAGGCATCCGGCTTGACCAGCGGGGGGAGCTTTTCCATCGTCTCGAGAATGTTCAGAATGGGCGTCGCCAGATAGACCACGTCCGCATCGGCCACAGCCTCGGCCAGGACCGGCGTGCCGGAGTCGATGGCCCCGCGCGCCATGGCCTTCTCCAACGTCGCCGGACGGCCGTGGCCCACGATCTTGCCTGGGAACCCGGCCTTCTTCAGCGCCAGGCCCAGCGAGCCGCCGATCAGCCCCACGCCGCAGATGGTGATTTGGTGAATGTTCTCCGCGTTCATCGTACTGCGACTTACTTCTGCCGGGAGACTTCCTGCTGCCGCAATCTCCGTTGCAACGCTTTTCCTTCCTCGATGATTCGCTCAAACACCCGTCGCAACTCCTCCTCGCCGAGCGGACCCTGGTTGGCGTTGCGGACGTTTTCGAAGACTTTCTCTTCCCGCCCCGAAGCCTCCACGGGCATTCCGTTTTGCAGCTTGATCCGGCCGATCTCGGCGACGCAGCGGGCGCGCTCGTTCAGCAGCCGCACCAGCTCGCGGTCAATGGCATCGATTTTGCTGCGCCAGTCTGCCAGGTCCATGACCGGATTGCCCATCCCTCCGGTCCCTCATTATGACACAGCCACTCGCCAGGCGTCAGACCCGGACGGCGGGCAGCAGCCGTCTTGTTACGTCGGCGTTGCGAATCCGGCGCGCAGCCAGCGGATGAACTCGGCGGCCTGGGGCGCGGGATCGGCAGGATTGTCTTCGATGACCTTCACCAGCGCGCTGCCGACCACCACCCCGTCGGCCAGCGGGGCGAGTTGGCGGAGATGCTCCGGACGGGAGATGCCGAAGCCGGCGGCGATGGGCAGCCGGGTGATGGCCCGCAGGCGCGTGAGCAGCGGCGCGGCGGCCTGCGACAAGGCGTCTTTTGCGCCCGTGGTTCCGGCGCGGCTGACTGCATAGACAAAGCCGGTCGACAGAGCGGCGGCGCGCTGCAAGCGCTCGTCGGTGCTGGTGGGCGCGGCGAGAAAGACGGTGTCCAGTCCGGCGCGGCGCATCGCAGCGACGAACGGCCCGGCTTCCTCCACGCTCAGATCCGTAACCAGCACGCCGTCGGCGCCGCGCTCCACGGCGTCGGCGCAGAATCGCTCCAGGCCGTAGCGCAGGATCGGGTTGAGATAGCTCATCAGCACCAACGGCACCTCCGAGCGGCGGCGGATGTCTTTGACAAGATCGAGTATCGCGGGGAGATAGGCACCCTTCGCCAGAGCGCGGCTGCCGGAACGCTGGATGACCGGACCGTCGGCGATGGGCTCGGAGAAGGGAATGCCGATCTCGACGATGTCAACGCCCGCCCCGGCCAACGCGACCACCACATCGGCGCTTTTCGGCAGGTCCGGGTCGCCCGCCATCACAAAGCCGATCAGTGCCTTGTCGCCCTGCTCGCGCAACTTCTGCCAGCATGCCGGGAGTCGCGTCACAGTCTTTTCCCGTCTGTCATGGCAATGGCGCAATCTTGGCGAGTGGTTGCAGACTGTTCGCCCGGTTCCAGTCCTCGCGCAGTTCCGCCTGATGGATCCCCGCCCATTCCGCGATCAGCGCCTTGGCTCGGGGCGGCAACGATCCTGCAAACATCTGTAGATTCTCAATACTCCAGAGTCCTTCTTCTGACCCGTATTCGGCATGAAAATGCGGCGGCAGGTGGTCGGCGAAATATATCTTGATGACGATGCCGTAGAACCGGCTGATCTCAGGCATGCGCTTGGGCTGCCCTGGAGTGAGGGAAGACTTCTTCGGGGGTTTTCCCTGTCAGGCGGAGATAGAGCGCGTCGGAGCAAAGGTCGAGTTCATTGGCCCACTCCAGCGCGCCACTTTCGCTGATCCGGACCGCTTCAAAGACCCGGCGATCTCGCCACACCTCGAACACTCCCCGCCCGGCAATGTCCGAGAGATCGACCTCGCCACTGACGCCGTCCTGGTACCGGAGCCACAGGCGGAATCCGTTCAAAGCTCGAACTTCCTCGATGCGATGCAATGCTGCAATCTCCTTAGCATATTCTGCTCCATCAGGGGTTTTGCCAGCAAGCTATGCTTTGGGCTTCCGAGCCTCCCAGTCGCTCTCCTCCATTGATTTGATCTTATAGCTCCAGATTCTTATGCTACATTCTTTTCTTGGTTGCCCATCTTTTTCCTTGAGAACAACATGGTCTAGCACTCCCCCGTGTTCCGATTTCCATTTCTTGCCAGACTCATCTTCGAGATAAAGCACGATGCTAAACTCCAGGCCTTGTTGAACGGCGGTTGGTGATGGAGGTGGAAGCCAGTACCAAGCTTGCTCTCTCGCTCCTGCAGCGAGCAGGCGGGGGCGCTCAAACCATTGCGGGTTGGCGGGGAGATCGAATCCCCAGAGGTAGAGATTTTGGCCCCCGACGTTTAGCACTTTGATGAGAGAATCGAAAGGCACAATCACAACAGCGACAAAATCTTGTAGTTCTAAGAGGCGCTGATTGATTTCGTTTTGCCTCTTCCCAATCCGGGATGCTTCTCTGGCTGCCAATGCTACGAAAAGAACCCCCAGCACCTGAAGCCACTGGTCTATGCTCAGAGCACCAAGAAGCTTGCTGAGTCCAGACAAAATGGATTCGTACGACATTTTACAGTTTCAGTTCGCGTTCGA
>DATMAF010000489.1:0-2518 GCA_035560315.1 Terriglobia bacterium
CCCGCCGAAAGCGAGAAGCTGGGGGAGAGCTGGAGTTGGTCCTGCAGGTAGCCGAAATGCTCCCAGTTGCGGAATCCGCGATAGAAGTTCCCGATCGCGATGGTAAAGCTGCTCGGCGTGCCCAGCAGGAAATTCTGGATCTCGGTCCGGCCGAAATCGCCTGCGAAGCGAAACGTGCCGCGAGCATTGTCGCTCTGCAAGTCGTTTACCTGCACGCGCGTCGTGCTCCAGCCCGCCGAGAGGGTGTGGCGGCCGGCGCGGCGGCTGACATCCGCGTACAGTTGGAACCGGTTCTGGAAGCGCTTGCGGGGAAACTGCGCTCCGGGGCCGACGTCGGTGAACTGGTCGGCGGAGAAATCCAGGTCCGGAACGTCCGGGAGCAACAAGGAAGCGAACAGGTCGGTGAACCGCTTGGTCGGGAGCAAGCGCGCCGCCGTCCGATCGAAATTAAACGCCAATCGCCCGTTCGCCGCCGGAGAGAAGCTCTGCGTCAGGCTGAGGTAGGCAGCCTGGGTGCGCACGTCGGTCTGCGGATTCTGTCCAGCGACCAACTGGAAGGGTTCTTCGCTGTAATCGTTGATGGTGTAGCGGAAGGCCAGGGAACGGGACTCGCTCCAGCGGTAATCGTAGCGACCCAAGGCGTCCACCGAGTCAATGTTGCGGGAGGCGTTGGAATTCAGCCGCCGCTCCCCCAGGTTGGGCGATTCCAGGGGATAGGCCCGCAGGAGGCTTTCAATCACCGCCCGCTTTTGCGGGTCCGTGGTGATTGGGACGCGCTCGGAATCCAGCGGCGACTGGATGTTTCCGTTCACCGCCCCGGAGCTCAAGCTCTGGCCGAACTGGAGCAGTAGCGAGTCCTTTTCAAAAAACAGCGGTCCGTTGGCGGTGATCGAGTAGGTGGTGGCACGGGAGGCCTGGAGCGGGCCAACGTTGAAAAAGTTGCGGGCGCTGACCGCACTGTTCTGGTGCAGAGCCAGCAGCGAACCGCGCCAGGAGTTCGCCAGGCTGCGCGGACGAAGAATTTCATAGCTCAGCAGCGGGGCCCCATATTCCGCCCCAAAATAATTCTTGTCGGGGGCAAACTCTGCCACGTAGGTGGGGTCGGGACCGCGCGCGACGGTCAGGCGGTTGCGCAGATCGTTCAGATCAATGCGGTAGACAAAAATATTGGGATTGCGTTCCTCGGCGGCAATGCCGGAAGCAGCGGCGGCGGGCTGAAATTGGAAATCGGCTTGAACCGCTTCGCCACTTTCCGGGATAACCACCTGCCGGCTCAAGGTGCTGCCCACCGAGGGGGCCGCGACCGTCAGGATGTAGGATCCGGGCGGCAGACCGGGGATGGCGTACGTGCCGTCCTCCGCCGTGGCCGCGTGCGCCAGATTTTCTCCCTGAGGACTCGCGACGCTGATGCTGGCGCCGGCCAGCGCAGACCCTTGCGCGTTCAGAACCCGGCCGCGGATCTGTCCCGCCCATGCCGGCACCCCGATCAGCAGCGCGATCAGCAGCCTGGTGAGTACCTTCATATCAATACCTTGTCCTGTAGAATCGAGCTGAACCCTGTTTATAGCATAGGCTTCGCAAGGCAGTCCACCGCGCGGTTTGCGCACTGCGCTCCGGTCGTGCGGCAGCGAGTTTTTTCCTTGGATCCGCTGCCAGCACGGCAGACCGCTTTCTTTTTGACAGTCATGTCCCTGTTGGCTATAGTGGGCACTGGCAACGCCGCCGGTTTGGATGCCACTTTAGCGGTTCGTGAGCGGGGTGTATGAATCTTCCCAATTTCCTCACCATCGTGCGGATTTTTCTGGTCCCGCTGCTGGTGGTCGTGCTCCTGACGCGCTTCCCCAACTGGGAATTCGTCGGCATTGCGATCTTTCTGTCGGCTGCCGTTACCGACTGGCTGGACGGGCACTTGGCCCGGCGGCGGCAGCAGATCACGCCGCTGGGCGTCTGGCTGGACCCCATCGCCGACAAGCTGCTGGTGGGCGCGGCGTTTGTGGCGCTGGTGGAGATGCAACTGGCGCCGGCCTGGATGGTGGTTATCATCGTGGGCCGCGAGGTGGTGGTAACGGCGCTGCGCAACATTGCGTTGCTGCGCGGCTTTTCGGTTCCGGTATCCCATATCGGAAAGGCCAAGATGGCCGTGGAGGTGGCGGCCATTACGGCGCTCATTCTGGGAGAGCGTCTGGAGGCGCTGGCGGCAGCCGGCCATGCGGCCCTCTGGCTGGCAATGGGGCTGGCGCTTTTTTCCGCCGTACAGTACTTTTACCGTTTCTGGACCCAACTCGGCGAGCCGCCACCACGCGCCGCGCAACGCCATCCCTTGATCGTCTGGATGGAACGTCCCAAGAGCCATGTTTCCACTGAGCAATGAAGAGCGATGGGAACTGCTCCGGCTGGCCCGGCGGACGCTGGAATCGCGCCTGCTCGGCGGCGCGGCAGCCCGCGCCGCCTTGGAACCGCTGCCGCAATCGCCCGCTCTGCGGCAGAAAGCGGGAGTGTTTGTGAGTCTGCACCGGGG
>DATMAF010000490.1:0-12306 GCA_035560315.1 Terriglobia bacterium
CCGCCGTTGCAAGGCGCTGAAGCGGGTGCGCAGACTGGCCGTGTGCGGACGGCCCCCCACGTTCAGCCGGGTCAGGTCCAGGGAGACGTCAGGGCTGAACTGGTTTTCCCCTTCGACATTGGTGGTATCGGCGCGCGATCCGCCGAAGCGGCCGACTTCACCGCCCAGTCCCAGCTTCAGCGTGTAGCGGCGCGCCTCCTCAAAATAGAGCAGCACGTTCCGCCGCCGCTCATCGGCTCCGGGGTTCTGAATGCCCAGTTCCACGCGGCTGAAAATGCCCAGGTCGTACAAGCGCCGCTGGGTGTCCAGGAGCCGCCCCTGGCTGAGCGGCTGGCCGTCGCGGATCTGGAGCTGCCGGTGGACGACGCCGGCGCGGGTGTGTTCCAGGCCGCCGATATAGATGTGTGCCACCGATTCCCGCTCGCCCTCCTCGAGGAAGTAGGTGAGGTCCATGCGGCGGCCTTCCGCCGCGGCAGTGGCCTGGAAGGAAAACCGGGCGTCCGGGAATCCCGCGTTCCAGTAAAACGTCAGCAGGTTGTTCCGGTCCGTCGCAACCAGCGAAGGACTGTATGGTTGTCCTTCCGAAGCGTTCAGATAAGCGGACAGCTCCGCTTCCGAAAACGAATGATTGCCCTGGATGGAGAACTGCCCGATGGTGGTCTGGGGCCCTTCCTGGATCAACAGCGTCACCAGGATGCCATCGGGGGAGTCCGGCAGCCGCTCCAGCGTGGGGCGAACATCGACTTCGGCAAAGCCGTTGCTTCGGTAGAGGGAGCGGATGATTTCCGCGTCGTTCTGAAGCAGGCGGCGGCTGAAGCGGCCATACGGCAGCCGCCAGCGGGCCGGTTCCATGCGCATCCGCTCGCGCAACACCTCCTGCCGAAAATAGCGGTTGCCCCGAATCTCAATGGCCTTCAGACGCTGTCGCGGGCCGAGCCGGACGGCGTACTCCACCCGCACCGGAGTGGCGCCGGCCGGAGAGCGGCTGTGGGTTACTTGGGCCTGAAAATAACCCTGCGACTCGAAATAATCGAGCAGGTTCCGCTCCCCCTCGCGCAGCAGGTCCTCGTCGAGCGTCCCCTCCTGAAAAACCGGCAGAAAGCGCCGCAAGCGCGAGCGGCTCATCTCAGCCCCCGTGACCACGACCTCAACGGGTGCGCCCGCTTCGACGGACACATCCAGGTCCACCGTGTTGGTGGCGGGTAGGAAGCGCCGACTGGTGATGCTCAGGGCGGCCTCCAGATAATTCTCCTCCCGAAAGAGGTTGCGCAACCGCTGCAACCCGTTCTCGATCAAGGCGGAGTTGTAGGGTTTCCCGGGCGCCCAACCGGCCTCCTCCAGCAGCCGTTCCGGGGAAAACACGGCAGTTCCAAGGATGCGAACCGCGCCCAGCCGGGCGCGGGCACCGGCTTGCACCGCAAAGGTCAGATCGATCTGCTGGGTGGCCGGATGGCGGATTTCCCGAGGTGTGATAGCGGCCTGAAAATAGCCCTCATCGGCAAGGACCCGCCGCAACCGATCCATCACCGCCGGCAAGTCGCCGGGCACGAAGGGATGGCCTAACCGCAACTCGGTGGCACTTTGCAGCTCGTACTCGGTGGGCGGCGGCGGAGCGCCCGTGACCCGCACGGAACCGATAAAATACCGTTCGCGGGTCAGGAAGGTGAGGGCGACACCGCCGTCCTGCGGGACGGCGTCCACGCGAATGTCGGCAAAGCGGCCGGTGGCGTACAGCCGCTCGATGCTTTCTCCGATCCGCCGCGCGCTATACGGCTGGCCCGTCTTCTGCTGCACCAACTCGTCAAAGACGGTGGGATCGAGAAGGGCTTCGGCAGGATCCTCCGGCTGCTGGCGAACGGAAAGCACCGGCCGGCCTTCCCATTCGGCGGCGGACTGGCTCAAGCCCACTCCGGGAGCTCCCGCGGCCAGCAGAAGCGCTCCGCACACCCATCGAAGAGGGCCGCCGCGTCCAGGGAAGTAACTCCGGTTCGGGGAAGGGATTCCAACCGCGCGCATCAGAAAAAGTGTAGCAGTTTAACAAAGGACGCGGGAATTTTGCGTTGCGGAAGCGCCGCGGCCGCTCCGTGCTCCGCCCGGCCTGAAACTCACTCTTTCAGGAGGACGAACGGCCGGCGGGCCGGGGCTTGCTGCAATCGCCCGATGGCTTTCCGGATGGCGAGCGGGGAGCTGTCGATGCCGATCCAGCGCCGGTCGTGGAGCTCCGCCGCCAGCAACGCCCCGCCGGAACCCGCAAAGCAATCCAGGATCAGATCGCCGGGGTTCGATGAGGCCAGAACGATCGTTTCCAGCATCCGCAAATTCTTTTCGGTGGGATAGGAAGGATACTGCGGGTCCTTAAACGTCCAGACATCCTGCCGCTTTTTGCCGAGGCGGAAAACGTCCGCCGCGAAAATTTTCTTGCGGGGAACGCCGTGGCTGGACCACTCGATGCGGCCTTGCTTTTCGAGCTTGTCCAGCTCTGAGGGGTCGCAGCGCCAATGCCGCCCCGGAGGTGGCGGCAGCCCTTTCCAGGCGGCGCCGGTCGCGCCCGCAGCCGTTTCCCCCGGCGCATGCAGCGGCGTGGTGGTGTAGCGCCGGCCCTGCGTATCCCGGCGGGGAAACCGGCGCGGAATCTCTTCCGCGGCGAACGCCTCGCGCGAATCGTTCCAAACGTGCCGGCCGCTTTTGGAATAGTACAGCACGGTGTCCTTGATATTGCCGTAGGCGCGGCGGCGAAAATTCTTGGGATTGCATTTGATGCGGGCAATCTCGTTCAAGAAATTTTCCCTCCCGAACACCTCGTCCAACAGCACGCGCACATAATGCGCCATCTGCGAACCGATATGCACATAGACGGAGCCGTTGTCCCCCAGCAAGCCGTGCAGCAAGACCAGCCGCTGGCGGAGAAACTCCAGGTAGGCCGGGGGAGACCAGCGGTCCTCATAGGCCAGCGGGTCGCTCCGCGCCGCGCTGACCGTGGCGGTGCGCCGCGAACCGGAGCGATATTGCTGGTCGGTAGCAAACGGAGGATCCAGATAGGCCAGCGTGACGCGGCCGCGGACTTCCGGGTCGTCGTGAAGGGCGGCCATCGCCGCCAGATTGTCCGCCTGAATCAGGCGGTTGCACCATCCGTCGCGACCCGCTTCGCCCCACGCACCGGCGGTAACAAGACGCGCTTTTTTCACCCCGGACCAAATACCGCGCGCGGACAGTTTTTGGGGATAGCAAAGACAAACGGGAGTCTTGCTGACCGCTTTCTTCCGGCGATCCGCGGCGGCGTTTCGGGACGTTTTCATGAAATCATCGGGCGCCCGCGGCACGTCGCGGGACCAAACTACCGGCTCGCCAGCGGCGGGAAATTTGCAATCCACTCCTCCAGCCCGCCGAGCGAGGGGGGCGTCGCCGCATCCAGCATCAGGGGCGTAATGGAGATATAGCCCTGCCGGATGGCAGCATGGTCGGAGGCCTCGCCCACCTTCTCCATCGCGATTTTTTCGCGGATCCAATAGGCTGGGCCGCGATGGCCGTTGTCCGGCTCCAGCAGGTAGCTGCGCGCATCGCGGAAGGCGCGATGCGTCAGGCGCACGCCGCGAGGTTTGCGTCCGTAAGGAACGTTGATGTTCAGCGTGACCAACGGCGGCAGACCGTGCTCCAGCAATGCGGGAACCAGCCGCCGCATAAACTCCCCCGCCGTCGCGAAGGAAGCGCCTTTCAAGGCGGCCAGCGATACCGCGACCGAGGGGATGCCGTGAAACGTGCCTTCCACCGCTGCCGCCACCGTTCCCGAATAGAAAACGTTCTGGCCCAGGTTGCCTCCTTGATTGATACCGGAAACAACCAGATCGGGAGGCCGGGACAGAATCCGATTGAGGGCCAGGATGACCGAATCCACCGGCGTACCGTGCACCGCAAAACGGCCCGGCCCGATCTGATCGTAGCGCACGGGCTGGTAGAGAGAAATGGAGTGGCTGGAGGCGCTCATGTGTTCGCGCGGGGCCACCACGGTGATTTCTCCCAGCCCCAGCAGGGACTGCCGCAGGACCTCCAGTCCCTCCGCGTCCACTCCGTCATCATTCGTGAGGAGAATAGATGGTTGGCTCAAGACAGACACTCAAGCATTCCTACCACAAACCGCCAGGCGGCCGCTCCGAACGATGCCTTTGCCGGGGGCGCAGCCGATGACTCGCCGAACGCCCTTCGCTCCCAAGCAGTTAAGCGCCGCTCTCGGATTGTTCAGAATATCACAACTGTCCGCAGCGGAATTGCGCCCTTCGTTGAACGCAATGCCAGCGGGGTTTTCTAAATACAGTGGCGCCCAGGAGGGAAAATTTCATCAGGCGCGGTATATAATTTTCCCTTCTTGCTCCGATACGGTGAGTGTGGGATTTTGCGCTTTCCATGGCCTTTTGGCTCAAAGTAAACTGCGGCTTCTGAATTTATTGGGCCCGGCGGGGCGCTACGGAAGATCTTGCAGGGGGCACAGGAAATCGCCTATGTACTGTGTTCTCAAGCAGACACGGCAAGCGACGGTGGTTTTCGCTCCCCGGTTAGTTTTCCGGGAGGGATGTTTTCTCTGGCATTCCGCTTGCAAAAAGAACAACCTGTTATTCTTGCGCCGCCGGTGAAAACACCCCGTTCCGAGCCGGGATGACCTTGCGGACGGCAGCATAAGGATCGGCCCAGCCATTAGGGGAGGATGAAATGTGGAGTCCACGACCTGCACTCGCAGTGCTATTTCTTCTGCTCCTGGTCAGCGGCGGAATGATGGCGGAGGAGAATGACGAACCGAAATACAACGCCTCGCAAAAAGAATTTTACCTCAATCAAGCGGACTTGGCGTTTGTGCAGCCGGGCTTGCATATCGATATTCAGGGGGTGGAGGTCAGCGGGACCACGGTGATCGTGACATTCCGCATCACCGACAATAACAATCAAGGCCTGGACCGGCTTGGGATTGAGACGCCGGCCGCCGTCACCACGAACTGGGTGTTGGCGCGCATCAATCCCGGCGACACCCAATACACCTCCTACCGCACCAATGCCGTGGGGCAGGCGGCTGCGGAAAATGTTGCCGCCAATTATCAGAGCCTGGGAAACGGCGTCTACAAGTACACCTTCTCGACGCGGCTGCCGGCGGGCTATCCTGCCAATGCAACGCATACCGTCGGGGTCTATGCAACCCGGGACCTGCGGGCGCTGGCCGAGCAATTAGGCCTGTTCCAACTGGCTCGCACGGGACGGTATGATGCCAATGATACCTTCGACTTCATCCCCGCCGGCGGCCAGGTGACGCAGGTTCGGGACGTGGTATCCACGGCGAGCTGCAATCAGTGCCACGACCCGCTGGCCGAGCACGGCGGCGCGCGGCGGGAAGTGCGCCTCTGCGTGCTCTGCCACCAGCCCCAATCCATTGATCCGGATTCGGGCAATACGGTGGATTTCAAAGTGATGATCCACAAGATTCACCAGGGCGCGAATCTGCCCAGCGTGCGGGCCGGCCGGCCCTATCAGATCATCGGCTTTAACAATTCGTTGCATGACTATTCCAGGGTCGTCTGGCCGCAGGATACGCGCCATTGCGATACCTGCCACAAGGGAACTACCCAAGCCGACACCTGGATGACCAATCCCACGCGGGCCGCCTGCGGCTCCTGCCACGACGACATCAACTTCGCCACCGGGGAAAATCATCCCGGCGGGGCGCAGTTAGACGATGGCCAGTGCACCATCTGCCATGTTGCCGACAGCGGCCTGGAGTTTGACACCTCCGTTAAGGGAGCTCACACCATCCCCAATTTCTCGAAACAACTCAAGGGGCTGAATGTGGAGATCACGGGCATCACCAATACCAGCCCGGGGAGCAAGCCGACGGTCACCTTCACCGTCAAAGACAACGCCGGCAATCCGATCGAGGTTTCCCGCTTGCAGTCCTTTACCTTGCGCTTGGCGGGGCCTGCCACCGACTACACCTGGATGGTTTCCGAAGACGCACGGTCCGCCACCGCGACTCCCACTGGCTATAGCTATACCTTCCGGAACAATGCCATTCCGGCTACTGCCAGCGGCACCTACGCCGTCGGGGCCGAGGCCCGCAATCCTGCCACCGTGACCGGCTCGTTGCTGGGACCGAGCTTTACCGCAACGGAAAGCGCCTTCAATCCCGTCCTCTATTTCTCGGTGGACGGCAGCCCGGTGGAGGAACGCCGGACGGTGGTCAACGTGAATACGCAGTGCAATGCTTGCCACAAGCGCCTGGTCCTGCATGGCGGGCTGCGCACCAATACGGATTATTGCGTCATGTGCCACAACCCGGCGACCGTGGACAACCCCAACGCCGCTCGCAACGCCGGCTTCAGCGTTCCCCAGGGCGAAGTACCCACCTCCATCAACTTCCGCTTCATGATCCACCGCATCCATAGCGGAGCGGAGTTGAGCCGGGATTACACGATTTATCGCAGTTTTGGGGTCTTCAATTTCAATGAAGTCGAATTTCCAGGCGACCGGCGCAACTGTGCCAAATGCCACGTGAACAATTCATACCAGTTGCCGCTGCCCTCGGGAATGGCCAATACGACGGCTCCGCGCGAGTTCTACTCGCCCTTGGGACCGGCCGCTTCCGCGTGTCTGGGTTGCCACGATAGCGAGGAAGCCGCGGCGCACGCGTATTTGCAAACCGCCGTATTCCCCAGCGGCAGGACTTCGGAAGCCTGCGCCGCTTGTCACGGGGAAGGCAAGGATTATTCCGTCAGCCGGGTGCACGCTCGCTAGGCAAGCGGCCGTTGACTGCCCGGCGCAACGCGCGGGGGCTTGAACAGATCCGGGTCTTCCCGCCAAGCCCCCGCCTTCGGGATTGCAGGGTCCAGGAAAGCGCGCTCATGATTCCCAGCAACACGCGGCAGTCCTTAATGCAAACGATGCGAACAGCAGAAAATCCCGCATGCGGCGCTCAAAGGGCAGCGGCCCTGCGGCACCGGAACGGCCGAACAGCCCCCCGCAAACCCATCGCGGGCGTGAGACGTATCGCGTTGCTGGCAGCGATAGCGGCGTTGGCTGGCGCGCCGTCGCACGCGCAGCAGACGGCCGGCGCTGCCGCCGATTACGTCGGGTCGGAGTCGTGCGGCATCTGCCATGCCGAGTATTTCGAACAGTTCAAGAAAACCTACATGTACACCGTGCTGGCGGAAAAATATCCCGTGGAGCAGCAGGGTTGCGAAGCCTGCCACGGCCCCGGCCGGGCGCATGTGGAAGCGGCATCCGAGGCCGCAGACGAAGCGGCGCGGCAGCAGGCCGCCACCTTGATTTACAGCTTTGCGCGCCATTCCTCCGCCGAAAACGCCGCCAAGTGCTTGGCCTGCCACCGCAAGAACGAAAACGAGCGGCACTTCACGCGCTCCACGCATCTGGCCGCCGGGGTCTTTTGCGCCGACTGCCACACGGCGCACCTGACGGCTACCGCCGAGAATCCGCGGAATCCTTCGGCTCCGCTGCGGGCGCTGTTCTCCGTTCCCAACCGCGACCCGGAGCGCCAATGGCTGGATAACCGGCTGTTGAAAATGGAGCAGCCGCAGCTTTGCTACACCTGCCACAAGGATCTCGAGGCGCAATTCCAACTCCCGGTGCGGCACCGCGTCAATGAAGGCCTGGTCAAGTGCACCGATTGCCACAACCCGCATGGCGCCTTGAGCGACCATGAGCTGCGGGCCGGCAACCACGACACCTGCATGCAGTGCCACGTCGAGAAGGGCGGGCCCTTCCTCTACGAACATGCCGCCGCCCGCATCGAAGGATGCACCGCCTGCCATACGCCCCACGGCTCGGTCAACCTAAACCTGATGAAGCGACGTCAGCAGCGGCAACTGTGCCTGGAGTGCCATGTGCCGCCGGAGGCGGCCGGCGTGCCGCACCCCCGGCTGGGCTTCCAGGCTTCCGGAGAATGCACGCGCTGCCACGTCGATATCCACGGATCCAATTACCAGGAGGAATTTCTCCGCTAGGCAAGGGTCCCTCATGCGATCACTCTTCTTTCGCAAACAACCGATGGCGTATTGCTACTCCCTCTTGCTTCTCCTGGCGGCCGCCTCCCCAGCGCTCGCTCAGGACGCGCCCGCAAGCACGTACCGCTTTTCGGGCGCCGTGGGGCTCGGCTACCGCTTTCTGGACCTCAACGGCAATCAGGGCAAGTACAACCAGGTGCTGAACCTGCAAGAGGGATTTCGCGTCTTTGACACGCAACTCGATTTTCTGGCCGAGGAGCCCGGCGCAGGCTGGCTGGACCGGTTCACCATCACGGGTCAGAATCTGGGAGGCGATCCCTATCCGGCCATCGCGGCGCAGTTTCGCAAACACGGCTTGTATGAGCTGCGGCTCGGCTACCGGGCCACGCAGTATTTTCTGGACCTGCCCCAGACCAGTCTTTCGCCCAACCGAGCCTGGCACGACCGCCGCCGCTTCAGCGACCTGGAACTGCGCTATACGCCGGCGCGGGACCTGCGGCTCCGTTTCTTTTACAATCGCACGCGCCGCGACGGCAGCGACCTGGCGCAAAGCCCCTTCTTCTACCTTCCGCTCGGACCGGAAGTTTGGAGCGCCTTCGGCCGCGCCAATCGCCTGCCCTGGGAAATCCCCCTGCGGGAAGAGGCGGATCTGTTCGGCTTGGCCATGGATTACCGGCTGAAAAACACCAACCTGCACATTGCACAGTCCCTGCGTTCCTACAACAATCCGGCCGACCTGCGGGGGCTTTCGAGCGCGCCCCTGGAGCTGCTGGGTCCTCTTTCGCCCAGCCAAAACCTGGTCGTCGAACATTGGACCGGAACGACCACTCAAGAAATTCCCACCACCTCGATCCATTTTGACTCCCAGGTGCTCTCGCGGCTGCAATTGCGGGGCGGCTACGTGTACAGCTCCTCGTCCGGCCCGGGCGATCTGGATGCGACGATTGTCAGCCCGCTCGGCGGAACGCTCGCTCCCGTCCGGCTCAACATCACCGGGCGCGGCGCCAGCGACTTGAACAGCCACACAGCGGAGTTTGGATTCAGCTGGAATGTGCTGAGCCGCCTGGACCTGATCTCCGATTACCGCTATCAGAGCTTTGCGCAGCGCTCCGAGCGAACCCTGCTGGCGACGCGCGCGGATCTGCCGGCGCCGGTGTCGCTGAGCGCGGAACGGCTGCAATGGGATTACGGGCTGCATACGCTGGAGACCCAGTTGGCGTTTGTCCCCAGCGGCGAACTGCGTTTGCAAGCCGGGTTGCGCTTTTTCAAGCAAGATGCCACCCGGAAGGTGAATGGGGCGGTGGCCGGCGGAACCGGTCGCACCTGGACATATACTCCAGTGGTGCGCGTCTCCTGGAAACCGCTGGCCCGCTTGTCCGTTCGGGGGAGCTTTGAGCACACCACCGTCGTCGATCCCTACACGCGCCTGGTTCCGGAAAACTCCCTCGGCTCCAGCATCCAGGTGCAGTACGCCTTCAGCGATTCCTGGCGGCTGGACAACGTCTGGTCGTTTCGCAACCGGGAAACCGAGAGCCTGGCTTACAAAATCCATTCCCGCAGAAACTCCACCACCCTGTCCTACCGGCCCGAGTCGCTGGTTGGTTTTTACGGAGGCTTTACGTACGACAGCTTCTGGTCGGAAAATTCCGTCCGCTACCTGACCGGCGCGCCGCCGCTGAGCGGGCTGCTCTCGACGGATCAGACCATCGACCGCACCCTGTTCTGGGGGCTGAAGGTGAATCCGGCGCGGAGCCTGCTGCTGGATCTCTCCGGCCAGTTCATCCGCGCCACGGGGCTCGGCGCGTTCACCGGAGAACCGAGCGATTTCGGCCCCCTGACGTGGGCAGCCTGGGACTCGCAAATCGCTTACGATTTCCCCCGCCTCGGACGGATGGCTTTCGGCTGGCAGCGCTCCTATTACCTGGAAGACCTGCGGCGTTCCACCGACTACGGCGCCAACACCTTTACGCTGCGGATCGACCGGCGGTTTTGAAGCGGGCAGCCGGCAACGGCTCCGGGTTTCACAAGGACACTCAAAAACACTTCCGATCCGGAAGACCAAAGGCGGCGGCCGTGGTGGGGGCCGGATTGGAACCGCCGGTTGCTGGTCGGCCGACGCCAGCGGTTGAAGAACAGGCCGTTTACTGAGCAGAGTGCCATCGTCTTCCAGAACATAGCTGGCTGGAACGGACCCGCAACCGTTACGGCTGCCGCTGGCGCTGTGGAGGCAGGAAGCGGTGCAGCAGTTGGTGGCCCGGCGGGGCCGGGCGGGCGCTCCGGTTCTTCAGATATTGGATACCCCTCCCGTTCCGGAAGCGTGGCGGAGTCCAATAAGGGACTCCCGTCGAGGGCGACGAAAAGGTTTCCTCTTGGTAAGTCTTGGAAGGGGCATGGTCGGGACGGCGGGATTTGAACCCACGACCTCTTGCACCCCAAGCAAGCGCGCTACCAGGCTGCGCCACGTCCCGACATTCACCGAGTATACTACGCCGGTCCCAACACGAGAAAGCTTGGCAAGGACGAACTGCCCATGGCCGGAGAGAGGCGCACCGCAACCTGCGTGCGAAAGCCCAGCGGCCTTACGACTGGTCGAGCAGGGCGAGCAATTCAGTCAATGAGCGGCGGATCTGGCGCAGTTGCGCGCTGGGCGACGGCGAACCGGTTCCACGGGAATTTTTTCCTCCGTCCGCAGCAGCAAACAAAGGAAGCGTGCCGGTAGCGGCCCTTTGTAAGCGTGCCCGCGCGCCGGGGATGGTGAAGCCCTGGTCATAGAGGAGGCGCTTGATTTCCAGCACCGTCTCAATGTCCTTGCGGCGGTAGCGGCGGTGCCCGGAGCTCTCCTTCACCGGCGAGAGCATCGGAAACTCTTTCTCCCAGAAGCGCAGGACGTAGGCCTCCACGCCGGTCAGTTCGGCCACCTCCCGGATCGGGAAATAGAGCTTATTGGGAATGGGCTTGCTGGGAGCGGCTTTCCCGGCCGCTTTGCGGGCTTGAGCCTTGGTATTCATCCTCGTTGGTGCGGGGGCTGTTTCCGGGGTGCCAATCCACGCGCAGCGATATCTTAGCAATTTGCTTCCATCCGCGCAATTCAAAGTATGCCGGTCGAGCGCGTCGCCGCCAGGCGTTGAATGCAAAGGCGGCGGGAACCGGCAACGGCACCTCCCCCAGCGCGCATCTCATGGCGGAGGGAAATGGGCTGTGCTAGGCTGGGAATAAGCCGGAGTTGGATGAGCCTGAAACAACCATTTCGTATCCTGGGACTTGCGCTGGTGGTCAGTTGTGCGGGGGCATCCTTTGCCCGCACGTTGGCAGCCGAGGCCCCTCCGTCCCTTACCGCCGTGCTGCGGGGGGTGGAGAAACGGTACAACCGGCTGAGCAGCATGAAGGCGCATTTCTGGCAGACCGTGCGCCAGGAGCCCGGCTTACTCCGCCAGGAAGAGGGTGAGCTGTATCTGCGCAAGCCGGGGCGCATGCGCTGGGAATACACCTCGCCGGAGCCGAAGCTGTTCGTTACCGATGGCAAGCAGGTCAGCCTCTACCTTCCGGTGGAGAACCGGGTGATGGAGTCCACCATCAAAGAAACCGAGGATCTCAAAGCTCCGCTGGCGTTTCTGCTGGGGCGGCTGAACTTCGAAGAGCAGTTCCAGCGCCTGGAGACCTCGCCGCAACTGGTGCCCCTTGAAAAGGACAACTATGTATTCAAGGCCTACTCGAATAAATTGGCGGAACGCCTTGAGTGGGTTATATTTGAAATTGCTCCGGACTACGAGATTCGACGGCTGGTAGCACGAGAGCGCGGCGGCCTAGAGACGGAATTCCGATTCCAGACTATGCAGACCAACCCGCAACTGGCCGATCGCCTGTTCCGGTTCACTCCTCCGCAAGGGGCCGAGGTGGTCAGAGAATAGATGCCGGAATTTGTTTGCCGAATCGCCGATGACCGCGGGCAGATTCTCCAGCGAGTGGAGGTGGCTGGCTCGGAAGGGGAGTTGCGCGACCGCTACTCCTCGCAGGGCTACTACATCTATTCCATCCGGCCGCGCCGCGGGCTGGCGATGCTGGCTGGGCGGGGAGCGTCGCGAAAAAAGGTCAAGCTGCAAGAGTTTCTGATTTTCAACCAGCAGTTTGTAACGCTGGTGCGCGCCGGCCTGCCGATCCTGAAGGCGCTGGAACTGCTCTCCGGACACATCGCACAGCCGTCGCTGCGGGCTTGTCTGGAAGAGATTCGCGAGGATGTCAAAGGCGGCGCGCTGCTCTCGGAAGCTTTCCGGGCGCAGAAAGTCTTTCCGGAAATCTACACCACCTCGCTGCT